>JAGYLL010000001.1 GCA_018401135.1 Candidatus Moraniibacteriota bacterium
TCTTGCATTTTTCTCCACGATCCCGCCACGGCGGGAGGGATCCAGTCTTATAAGTATGAAATCAATCAAATTCCTCTCCCTCGAGGATTCGAGAACTCCTTTTTGACAAAGAAGAGGGATGTATTTGGAAAAAAATAGGAAAAGAGGAAGAAAAATTCAGAATTCTTCGATTAAGATTTGAAATAGAATTCTAGGTACAAACATTGACAAATTCCTTTTGCTGTGCTTTAAATGAGTTAGTATCTTGACAACAAACGGGAAAAATCTTTCCAGGAGATCGTGAGACTATGAACGCTCTAATATTCTTTTTTATTTTGGTTGGAGTGGGTTTCTCCGCACCTACCAAAGCTAGTGATGATGAAATCCATATTGTTCGCAAAGGCGATACGCTTTCTGAAATCGCTCAGATAAAGAGCATTTCTGTGAAAATACTTTGTGAGCATAATGAGCTTGAGGATTGTAACAGAATCTTTCCTGGACAGGAAATTCGCATCCCCTTCTTTCTTGGAAAGGAAGAGTCACAACCAGTATCTTTACCACTAACAAGTTCATCTGAAAATGAGGAGGTAATAGTTTTAAAAGAGGAAGGAGAAATTGCTCCTGCAAGCATCTCTTTTTCCGAAGAGGAAGTTCTTTTGGAAGAAGGGGTTTCTGGTTTTACTATAACGACTGATCTCATTTCTGAAGAAGTCTTTTCTGATAAAAACATCTCTGATGCAGAGGTGTTTAAGAGAAATCAGGAGCTACAGGGGTACAAAGAAGAGGTAACTGCTTTACAAAAACAAGTTTCCGAACAGATGAATTATAAAGAGCGTACGAATTCTATTTTACAGCTTCAAAAAGAGAAGATTTCTTCGTACACCCTTTGGATTTTTCTGAGCGTTTTGGGAAACATCTTCTTTTTTCTTTTTTTGATGAAAGATATCATTAAAAAGAAATTGTGGAGACAAAAGAGCTTTTTTTATTTACCTACCCCAAAAAAAGAGGAGGAAAATACAGAGGCGTATAACCTTCGATGTGAAATAAATGCATTGAAAAACAAGAACAAGTTTCTTGAAGAACAAATCAAGATTGTATTGCAAAAGAGAATGCTACTTTCTATAAGTGGAAAGAGCTATGAAGTTTTGGTTTCTCATTTTGATCTAGATAGGCTTACAAAAAAAGTTATTCCTATAGTAACCTTTCTATCTGAAGGTAAGCGATTCACATTGAAGATATTCAATGTGAAGAGATTTGAAAAATGGTTGGCGGAGGATACTGGAAGAATATTCCAGATCCTTGATCCTGTTTTGGCTACTCGTTAGACGTTTGTAAGGGTGAGTTTTCTCTTTGAAAAAAGAAGAAAACTCGCCCTTTTGTTTTTTATTTGACAGATATTTGATTTTTGGGTACCATAGTACTGATTTATTAAAAAATTTTGGAAATATTTTTAAAGGAAATAAGGCAAATAAAAGAATTATATGGCAGAAAAGTATATAACACGAGAAGGTTTAGAAAAAATTCGAAAAGAGTTTGAAGAGCGAAAA
Organism: Candidatus Moraniibacteriota bacterium; assembly: GCA_018401135.1. GTDB lineage: Bacteria > Patescibacteriota > Minisyncoccia > Moranbacterales > M50B92. The sequence continues at coordinate 1,527 of JAGYLL010000001.1, forward strand.
ACGATCATTCGAAAAGAGATTGCTGGCGCTATAAAAGAGGCAAAAGAGCAGGGTGATTTGAGTGAAAATGCTGAGTATTCTTCGGCAAGACAACGTCAATCCGAAAATGAATCTCGAATTGCTGAGCTTGAAGGAATGCTAAAAACGATAAAAGTTACTGATCGAAAAGGGGATAGTTCTTGTGTTGGTTTTGGTTCTGTTTTGAAAGTAAAAGCAAAAAATGGAATTTCTATGCAATTTCATATTGTGGGAACACATGAAGTAGATCCTGCTTTGGGGAGAATATCCAATGAATCTCCTTTGGGAAAATCGTTTATAGGAAAATGTGAAGGAGACTCCATACAGGTATCTACACCATCTGGTGTTATGGAATACGAAATCGTTTCTGTTGAATAAAAAGTATTTCGTAAAGTAATTTTTACAAAGAAAAGCGAAGGATTTCGCTTTTCTTGTGTTTTTGTGTTTTTTTCGTTACAGTAAAGAGAAGAGATATTTTGATTTTTTTTGAACATAAACATATGAGAGAAGATATTATTGAAAAAAGGAAAGAAAAAATAGATATTCTTTCTCAGGCAAATATGAACCCGTATCCAGAAAAGACACAAAGAGGATATGCATTAGATTTTATCCATAATTCTTTTGATGCTTTGATGGAAAAAGATGAAGAATTTTTTTTGGTGGGAAGAATTCGTTCGATGAGGGTTATGGGGAAAATAGCATTTTGTCACATTCAAGATCAAAATGAAAAAATTCAAATTTTTCTTAATAAAAAAGAATTAGGGGAAGTTTTTGATCTCTTTGTAAAAACAGTGGATCTCGGTGATATTGTAGAAATTTCTGGAAAAGCATTTCTTACGAAAAAAGATGAACGAACCATTCTTGTCTCGACTTGGAAAATGCTTTCTAAATCGCTGAGACCCATACCTTCGGAGCATTTTGGAATAAAAGATACCGAAGAGCTTCTTCGAAAGCGGTATCTTGATATGATGATATACAAAGAAACGAGAGATATTTTCGTGAAAAAAAACATATTTTGGCAAACCATACGAACATTTCTTGTAGAACGGGGGTTCTTGGAAGTACAAACTCCTGTATTGGAAAGCGTTCCAGGAGGAGCTGATGCAGAACCTTTTATTACCCATCATAACGCTATGAGTCGTGATTTTTATATGCGGATTTCTTTGGAACTTGCCCTGAAGCGTCTTTTGGTAGGTGGTTATGAAAAAGTATTTGAAATTGGTCGTGTGTTTCGAAATGAAGGAATAAGTCGAGAGCATTTGCAAGAGTTTGATCATATGGAATTTTATTGGGCATATGCAGATTTGGAAAAAGGGATGCTCTTTGCAGAGGAACTTTTCAGAAAAATAGCGCATAATGTTTTGGGTGGATACCAACATTCTTTTGAAGGAGAAATAATTGATTGGAAAAAACCCTTTCCACGAATTGATTATTTCGAAGCATTTAAAGCAGAGATAGGAATAGATCTCTCGGGTGATGTTTCTGAAAAAGAACTTAAAGACAGAGCTGATGAGCTGGGAATAGCTTATGAAAAATCCTATGGAAAGGGGAGAATGATCGATACTTTGTATAAAAAAACAGTGAGAAGGAAACTTATACAACCATGTTTTCTCATTGGACATCCTCTCGAAGTTTCCCCCCTTGCAAAAACTGATCCAGAAAATCCGAAAAAAGTTCTAAGGATGCAAATAGTAGCAGGACGCTCAGAACTTTGTAATGCTTTTTCAGAACTTAATGATCCTCTTGAGCAGAGAAGACGATTTGAGGAACAGATGAAACTTCGTGAACTTGGAGATAAAGAAGCTCAAATGATTGATGAAGATTTCTTGGAAGCCCTCGAGTATGGAATGCCTCCAGCCTTTGGTTTTGGTATGAGTGAACGAGTCTTTGCTTTTCTTATGAATCGGTCTATTCGAGAAACCGTACCCTTTCCTCTTGTAAGGGAACAATAGAAAAATATATATGTTTTCTGTTATAGAAAAAGAAATATATGCACAGAAAGGTTCTTTGGAAAAAAGAAAAATTCTTTCTCGGTTTTTCAAAACAGGAAAAGGAGAATATGGAGAGGGAGATCAATTTCTTGGTATAGACGTTCCCCATCAAAGAAGTATCGCCAAAAGGTATTACAAACAATGTTCTCTCGAAGATATACAAAAACTTCTTGAAAGTGTATGGCACGAATTTCGACTCACAGGACTTTTCCTTCTTGTTTATCGCTTTGACAGAGCTGATAGAGAAGAAAAGAAAAAAATATTTCATTTTTATATACAAAATATCTCTTCTATTAATAATTGGGACCTTGTTGATACTACAACCCCGCATATTGTAGGAGAGTATATGATTCTTTTTCCTCATGAGAAAAAGCGACTGTATCATTGGGCAAAATCAAAAAATGTATGGGAAAGAAGGATCTCTCTTCTTGCGACGTTTGCTTTTATCAAGAGAAATCAGTATGAAGAGATACTAAAACTTTCAGAATATTTTTTGGGAGATACGCATAATCTTATTCATAAAGCAAGTGGATGGATGCTTCGAGAGGTGGGAAAACGTGATAAACAAGCATTGACACATTTTCTCGAAAATTTTTCTCATACAATGCCACGAACGATGCTTCGATATGCTTTGGAAAAATATTCTCCAGAAGAAAAGAAGCTCTATATGACAAGGAAAAACATACAAAAGGAAAAATAAAAACATAACCAAAGAAAGTTGCTACAAGGGTATTTTTCTAAAGAATGCTTATTTTAAGGTGTAAATGAAAATGAAGAGAGGAATGTGTCGGACAGCAGTTGACAAAATTAGATAGATATGCTATGTTTGTACGTTATCGAAATTAAATATATTCTTTATGTATTATTCTTTGTGGCTTTCACGTATTCGTCAAAATATCGTAAGTACTATTTTCGTAGCACTGTCTTTTGGTGCTATTGCTTTTTTGGGGCTTATATTTATCCCTGATGCGTATAAAGTGCGAACAGATTTCCTTATTATTCAGCAATCTGCTTCTTCGCAAGATTTCTACACCCTTTCCAAAAGCGCCGAATATTCAGGAAACGTTCTTAAAGAGGGAATCTTGAGCGATCTCTTTCTTCGAGAAGCCTCTCAAAAAGGATACTTTTCTTCACAGAATTTTTCGGGAAGTGAAAAAGATCGTCTTAAACAATGGAGGGAAACGGTTGAAGTTCGTCAAAGGACGTCAGCTGGAATCTTGGAAGTTGTTATTTCTGAAGATGATAGTAAACAAGCACTTGGTATAGCCAAAGCAATTTCTGAAGTTCTTATCGAAAAGAATACTCTTTTTCGATCAGGAAATCCTGATGATCTTTCTATACGACTTATTTCAGGACCGATTGTAGAACAAAATCCTAGTATTTCTCAATTACTCTTTGGAGTTCTCGGTGGTATGGTCTTGGGATTTTTTCTTTCTCTCTCTTGGATATGGTACAGAGAAGAATGGGATCATACGGATTATAGAGTTTTTTCTTCTGGAGGAGAAAAGAAAGAAAATTTTCAAGAAGCAAAACTCGTGTATGAAAATAGTTTGGGAGGAAACGCTCACTGGTTTGGAATGACCAATCGTTTGGAGTAGTTTGTATTTTTATATACAAAAGTGTTTCCACATACGAGAGAGAATCTCTTCTCTCTCCTAGTGGGATCGCTTAGAAAAAAAGAGATCCTCGTTATTTGAAAATTTTCAATCATCAAAAAAAGGAGAACAAGATGTTTAGGTTCATCTTGGCGCTCGTGACACTCGCAAGTGTCGCGGGATGTGCTCCAATGACTCCTCGTGAGTCGTTGGGCAGGGTGGTGAGTCGATGGAACGACTCGCAAATGCCACCACGTTTATCGCACCTCCGCCGATTGATTCGGCCAGGGGATATGAAATAACTTTGCCACAGGAAGTGGCAAAAGAAGTTGTGTGTCGGGAATTTTCGACGCTTGACAAAGAGCGTGTGGAGGATTTGCCGAAAGGCATTTCGCGCACGTGTAGGAGGACAAGAGATTTCCCTCTCATCCGCAAGGAGAAAAAGGGGTATGTTTTTGTTGCTCATCCCATTACAAGTGTCGAAATTTTTCTGCCAAAGGTGTCGCATTTACGATTCCAACAACAAAGGAGTTAAGTCCTGAATTGAGGGGACTGTACGCCACGCTTGGGGGAGAGTTCCTGTTCATATCTGGTGAAACTTCCCAGAGACGGGGAAAAGACTTTCTGGAGAAGAAACTCTCCAAAGCCGTTCAAATCCCTCACTCTGTCTCATGGCAGGAGCGGGGGAGCAGTTTCGGATTGTCGATTTCACGTCTGATATTCCGACCGGTGATGTTGGGACCTGTTGGTCTCTTGCCGAAGGCATATCAAGCGGTATGCACTTTAAGGCAAAAACCCTGAATTTTGGAGCAACTGATGGGATTCGTCCCAAGGAGGTAATGATGCGCACTAACGCGCTGTTTGGCATCATCATGGGGCTCGTCCTCGGTGATGGATATTTCCTCCCGCCACCTCGGCAGGGAATGGAATATGTCGTCCAATCGGGCGATACGCTTTCAAGATCGCCAAGAAGTACCAGGGTGTTTCGTGGAAGGAAATTTGTGACAACAACCGTTTGTCTAACTGTGATCGCATCAAGGTTGGACAAAGTTGTCATCGCACCCTGATGTTCGGGGCAGAAGATTGTTCCTAAGCATCAGATTGCTGATCGGGGGTGACTTGTTCGCTTGTTAAAAACCTCTCCACTGTCACGTCTCCGAAAAGGTTCGTGCGTGGAAGCGCGGGTGCTGACCCTCTCTCTCGGTCTGCATGCGGGAAAGAGTGGCACCGTGCTGATGAGCTCTGGCTCACTGGCACAGTCTGGATCGTCTTGCTCGCTTCTGGGCTTTGAGTTCGAAATTGAGCAGGTTCGGCAAGACCTCGTTTCGGCAAACGTAACCTGTTGCGCGTCCTGTCGGCTATACCTGGGAAGGGCATGGCGATGGGTCGGGTAACGGGGTCAAAACCCAGAATGCCACTGGCGACTCTGTTGGTTTGGGCTTGCCCAAGTCATAACGGTAAGCAGGTCGACATCGCGATGCGCGGAAACGTAGCGGGAACGAAGTGACCACTCCCACACCTCCTCCGCCCAAAAACCGAAGAAGCTATCGCGTGCGAGGCTGTCGGTTCAGCATGGACGCAGATGGGAGAGCGTGTGAGAGCGATCACCTGTTTTAGCTGTCTCTTTCCTATTGGAAAAGGTTGGAAAGTCGGCCCGTCGATTGGCGCCAAAGGTGCTCGCTTCTCCAACGGCAGCTGTGGAAGTGGGAAATTCTTTCTGGCGCTGGTATCGAAGGTCCGGTTCTCTGGAGACTGATGCAGTCGAATCGTTGTTCCGTAGGACAGGGTTCGACTCCGGTTATTCCAAGGGATGGATGGTCCAGAAAATGAAGGCGACAGGACTAGATCTGAAAATCGCACTTCAGCTCTGAACGGTTTCAAATTCCGAAAAAACTGGTGTCACGGTGCGGTTTATGCCGTGGGTGGATGTCCGCTCACTGGCAACAATGCCGTTTTTGTGGCAGGGGAAATCAGGTCTGGAGAGGAGCGTGGTCGTAAGTTGGTCGTGGGAGCAATCCTTCGACTGGAAGTAGATCGGGTTGACTGGAATGTCAAGCCTGAATTTACTCTTGGCATTTGGAATATCTCCGATGTCCAAGATCCGGTTGGGGGTAAAATCCTTGCAGGAATCGCGACTAAGGATGATGTCTGGAGAATTGGTGCGGGCGTGCAGTTCCCTGACCCCCATTTCATCGTTGAGGTGGAGTGGAATGCAGGGTTGGGTTGGCTCCGTGCTAACTCAAGCATTGCCAAAACTGCGCTCGTCAAAGACTCGGGATCTTCGGAAACCTATCTGGGCGTGAAAGCGAAAGCTGTTGCTCCCAAGGCCAAGAAGGCTCCCGTAACGCAAACCATCGCACAGAAGGAGAGTAAGTCTGTTTCGTCCTCGTCCTCGCCATTTGGTTGGGCTGGGGATGCACAGAAAACTTCACTTCGCTCTTCTGGTGGTGAGAAATTGGCATCAGTTTCTTCTTCGGGAGGGGTTGATAAGGCTTTCGGATTGTTTGCCGGAGGCTAATGGAAAAATCTTTTGATGATTGAAATTGTGTTCTTTGTAAGGATATAGAGAAAAAAGGGAAAGAAGGTATACCTTTCCGCTTTGAGAAATGAATCTCAAAGAAAATCCGAGAAAAGTCTCGGTAGTGCAATCTTATTGACAGAAATGTCAAAAGGTGCTATAATGTATGTTTCGGGGTGGATGAGGGCTTTGCTCGAGCAAACCTTTACCTCCCGAAACATCATTTTTTTCTTCTTTCTTTGTAGTAATGAAGAGAGAAATTTGTTTGAGAGATTGTTGGATACATATAGGGATATGTGTTTCCATTGTCTTTCGAAAAGACATAAAAAGGTACAAGGAGTTTTTTGAAAATTTTTTTGGGGAAAAACACCCCAGGAGTCGAAGATGAAAACGATCGACCATGATTACAAAGACCTGGAAATCTTGGAGACGCCGACCCACGCAATTTTCACGATGGTGATGATGATGCTCAGCACGATCATCATTCTTGTGTTGGCACTCGTCGCTACCCCGGCCTATGCCGGCAAGTACGACGGCACGTCCTGGTCGGCGTCGTCCCAAAATGTTCAGGTTATTCCTTGGGACCCCGCTCAGTGCGAGCTCTGTCGCGCGGAAAACGGCAGACCGGGAATGACCGAATGTGGTCCGCCGTCGGCGATGCAGTCTGGCGTCCCTTATGCCTGCTATTGCGGAATTGTAGGAAATAAGAATGTTTTCTGTGAGGCCGGATCCGCTCCCGGAACGACCATGGTTGGACCGGGTGGGTCTGTTGGGTCGTTCACCGCCCAGTCGGATGATTACTGGACCGTGAAGCAATAAGTCTTCATTACCAGATCATCGTCCGCGAGCCGTCGGAGAATCGAGAAGAATTTTCTTTTGGTAACAACCAAACAGAGAAACTCTTCCTCGTATTCTCCGGCGGTTTTTTATTTTGCAAAAAAATGATAGAAAAAATGCTCCCGAAACGTGTGGGAGCATTTTTATTTTTACGGAACATCTTTTTACTGCATTTCAAGAGCTTTGATACGATCTTTAAGAGGGGGATGACTGGAAAAGAGAGAAAGGAAGGGAGAAGGCTTGTCAGATATTTTCATCGTAGCAAACGCTTTTCCTCGAGTATCTGCGAGTTGATTTTGGAGGAGTTCCAATTTTTGCAAGGCTTGTATCATTTTTGCTTTTCCGAGGAGTTTAGCACTTCCTGTATCAGCACGAAATTCTCTTTTTCGAGAAAAAGCCATAACGACAGTACTTGCCAATATTCCAAAAAGAATTTCAAAGACTATTGAGGTGAGTGTGTAGGCTAGTGTACCGATACCATCTTCTCTATCTTTACTGAGAAAACTTTGTACAGCATAGGCGGCTATCCGTGCAAAGAATATGACGAAGGTATTTACTACTCCTTGTATAAGGGTGAGTGTCACCATATCACCATTGGCGACGTGAGAAATTTCGTGTCCAAGCACTGCTTCGATTTCTTCTTTTTCCATTGCGTTGAGAAGTCCCGAAGATACAGCTACGAGAGCATTGTTTTTGTTCCACCCTGTAGCAAAGGCATTGGCTTCTGGAGAATCATATATACCCACTTCAGGCATACCGATAGAGGCTTGTTGTGCCAGAGATTGAACGGTTTGGAAAACAAACTGCTCATCGGCACTGCGAGGTTGCTGTATGATTTGTATATTGAAGGCTTTTTTTGCCATCCACTTGGAGATGAAGAGGGATATAAATGATCCTGTAAAACCAAAGAGCGCTGAGAAAATCAAAAGACTTTGATAGTTGAGACCTGAGGCAGAAAGATACGGCGCTACATTGAATACACTCAAAACGATGGAGATAACCGCTATCACCGCTATATTGGTAAGCAGAAAGAAAAAAACCCGTTTAAATAAAGACATAAGAATAAAATTATTGTTTATTACGACTCTCTCTGAAACACGAAAACATTTTTCTGTGACCCATTAAGAGAGTACAATCAACTATATACTATTCTTTCTTTTTGTGGAAGAGGGGATGAGTAGTGTACGTTCCCAAAGCACCTCCAATCATTGCCCAAAGAATCCATTGCGCCATAGTCGATCGCAAAACATGATCCGTAAAACTGAGGAGGAGGAGGGAGGTGATGAGTGCCCAGAGGAGAAGAAATATATCAGATGCTTGTTGGGTATGTTCGTCGTGAGGATTGCGAGAAGAAAAAAATCGTTTTCTTTTCCAAAGAATCCAAAGAGGAATGAGTGAGAAAAAAAGAAAAACCCCAAGTCCAATATACCCACCCTCTACGAAAGATCGAACGAATTCGCTATGAGGATCATTGACGACAAAACGTAGTCCTCGGAGATCTTCGGCAACCTGTTCAAAGGTATTGAGTCCATAGCCAAAAACTTCTCGATTTTCTTGAAATGTTTTAGAAATAGTGTCATTCCAGAGATTGACACGCCATACGAAAGAGCTTGAGGGAGAGAAATTAAAGGCATCATAGACACGATCTTGTATAGTAGGAGAGGTGAAGAAAAGAACTAATGGCGTGATAATAAGAAAAGGAATGGCTTTGGGATATTTGAAAAGTGTGAAGAGTCCTACAAAAACAAAGAATGTTGCCCACGAGGCTCGTGCATAGGTAAAGAGTAGGGTAAGAAAAAGAATTCCCAGGGGGAATAAAAGAAGGAGTCTTCGCTTTTTGTCAGGAAGAAGAATAAAGAGAGACAAAACTGCTCCCATAGCTATGATAAGATAGAGAGCGAAAATATTGGGATGAGCAAATGTCCCATACATACGCGGGACAGAAAAAGCAACATCAGTATAGCCGATACCAAAGAAGAATTGCATCCATCCTGTAAGTACAGGAACGAGCGTAGAAAGGGTGATAGCAAGGAGAAGTCGAATGAATTGTTTTTTACTTGTTATGAGATAGTAAGAAAAAGCAAATATGAAAAATATAGAGAAAAGGCGGAAGAGTTCATAGAGAGTTTTTGAAACATTTTCACTATACAAAAGAGTGAGCGATCCCCAAAGAAGGAGTGTGGTGAAAACGAGAGAAAGAGGCATTTTCCAAAACGTTTTTCTTTTTTGTATAAAAAAAAGTATTCCAAGACAAACGACCATAGCACCAAATCCCTGAGCGATGCTCACGGAAAAATTTTCAGTAAAAGGAATGATAAATGTTGTCGTTTCAGAAATGCGATCGAGACTTGGGCGTATGATAAGAAGTGCTTCGAGAAGGATAATGGGAGAGAGAAAGAAGAGTAGGGGAAAAAGAGGGCTTATTCCTACGATGAGTGCATTGATAAGAGGAAAGCCTGCTCCTAATGCTCCTATAAAAAGAAGAGAACATAGGGCAATACCGAGAGAAAGAGCACCAAAAGCGTAAGAAGGACGAGAAGTCATAAATGTGGTATATTAAAAATATGAAAATACTTCTTATTAATAAATTTCACTATGTGCGAGGAGGTGCTGAACGTGCTTATTTTGACACGGCACATATTTTGAAGCAAAACGGACACGAAGTTGCCTTTTTCTCGATGCACCATCCAGAAAACAAAGAAACTCCTTGGGAAAAATATTTTATAAAAAACATTGACTACCATAAACAGTATAGCATACAAAAACGTTTTGAGCTTGCCTGTTCTATGATATGGAATTGCCAAGCACAACATCGACTCGAATCACTTCTCAAAGCATTTCGTCCAGATATAGCACACCTTCATAATATTTATCATCAACTTTCTCCTTCGATCATCGCTACACTCAAAAAACAGGGCATCCCTACGGTTATGACGCTTCATGACTACAAATGCATTTCTCCCAACTATTCTTTGTATGTGCGAGGAAAGATTTGGGAAGGGGGAGCTTTGCAATGTATCAAAGACCGATGCGTTCGCGATGCTTTTCTTCCAAGTGCTATTTGCTCTTTCGAACATATATTCCATTCTCTTTTGGGAACATATGCTAAAGTAGATATGTTCTTTGCTCCAAGCATTTTCCTCCAGAAAAAGTTTGAAGAGAGAGGATTTAAAGGAATTATACGACATATTGATCAACCGATCATTCTCCCAGAAATTCGCGAAGAAGGTGTGCGCGAAAAGCACCTTCTCTATGCCGGACGACTTTCTCGAGAAAAAGGAGTGGAAACACTTCTTTCTGCTCTCGTATATCTTCCGGACTGCACATTAAGAATCGCAGGAGAGGGTCCAGAGAAAAATACTCTCTACGCACTAGCTCATGAACTTGGTATTATAGATCGAGTACGTTTCCTCGGTCATCTTTCTTCTGAGAAACTCAAAAGAGAAATTTCATCCGCTCGAGCGATTGTTGTTCCTTCTGTGTGGTATGAAAATATGCCCTATGCGCTTATAGAGGCGCTTGGCGCTGGTCAAGTTGTAATTGCTTCACGCATAGGGGGGATGACGGAAAAAATTACCCATGGAAAAAATGGTTTTCTTTTCGAGGCCGGCAAAGTGAATGATTTGGTCTCTGTGATTTCCAAACTCGATCAATATGATCTAGGGAGTATCCGAAAAAGTGCAAGAGAAAGTGTGTCTCACCTCACACCCAAACAATATTACAAAAATCTCCTCGCTCTCTATCAAGAGGTTTTGAGAAAAAAGACTACTCCACGAAAATGAAAAAAAGAATATCTCTATGAAAGAAGAATATATTTTAGAACAACATATCGAAAATTTCAAAGGGGTGCTATATAAAAAAGTTTCTGATAAAAGTATAACTAGAGAATAAAAAAAACGAACCCCGAAACGCAGAGTGCGCTCGGGGCAGGATGTCCGCATTATACGGACAAAAGCGATCAGGCGGGTCCGTCGTAGTCACCGGCATCGACGCCGTGATCAGAGGATGAATTGTTTGTCGTCTTTTGTTCCACAGGCTCATCTTCCGTAGGCGGGGGATTGTCCAGCTCAGGAAAGATCGCTGATATGGTTTTGAATATAAGGAGACGACGAGTTTCGGTTTCGGGGTTTTGTGCTGGGATCAATTCGGAGGTTTCTTTAAAAACCTTTTTATTGACAGTCATTTCACCGCTCCCAAAGACCACGATGGGATGTCCCTCAATAGTGACATCTATGACGCGTCCCGTCGGCATAGCGCTGTGCATTCCAAGGAATGTCACGTAATCACCCTTTGCGAACGTAATTTTCGCCATGTTTTTTATCCGCCGTTTCTTAGACTGGCACGGATCTCTGTTTTTTGAAAGGATTTTCGTTGGTCGCCTATACTTCTTGTGCGACGTTTCAGTAAACTATATTATGCAGTATATGTCAAGTCGACGAAGCGCTTTGTTCGCGATATACTTCTTGTATGAAAGAAGAACATATTTTAGAACAACGTATCGAAAAACTTCGCGCCGAAATTGATGATTTGCGGTATCGTTATCACGTACTCAATGATCCTTCGGTTACCGATGAAGTGTATAGCTCTCTTATGGATGAGCTTCGTCTTTTGGAAGAACGCTATCCTCAATACGATTCTCCCACAAGTCCAACAAAACGGGTTGGAGGTGTTCCGATAGAAGCCTTCCAGAAAGTAGAACACAAAGTACGGCAATGGTCATTTGGCGATGTGTTTTCTTTGGACGAACTCAAAAAATGGGACGAACGTGTGAAAAAAATGTGGGACAAAACACAAGAAAAACAAAACAACAAAGATTTGTCTCTTTCGTATTGTACAGAACTCAAAATAGATGGACTAAAAATTATTCTCGAGTACGAAAAGGGAAAATTGAAACAAGCTTCTACTCGAGGAGATGGAAAAGTAGGGGAGGATGTGACAGAAAATGTTAAAACGATTCAGTCTATCCCGTATGTACTTTCCTCGCCTCTTTCATGTATTGTGGTGGGAGAAATCTGGATGGCCAAGGGTGAACTCGCTCGAATCAATAGGGAACGAGAAGAGAAAGAAGAGATGCCTTTTGCTAACACGCGAAATGCGGCCGCCGGGTCTATTCGACAATTGGATCCCAAAATAGCATCGAGCCGAAAACTTGATTCTTTTATATACGATATAGATTGGATAGAAGATGACGGAGAAGATACTATCTCTCTTCCTGAAACGCAAACAGAGGAACTTGCACTTCTTGAGACATTGGGTTTCAAGGTGAACCCTCATCGCAAACACTGCAAAACGATAGAGGAAATCGAAGTGTTCTATGAAGAAATGAAAGACAAAAAAACACAACAAATCTATGATGTCGATGGACTTGTGATAAAAGTAGAGCAAAAAATAATACAAGATGCTTTGGGGTATACGGGGAAATCTCCTCGATGGGGGATTGCCTATAAATTTCCTGCTGAGAAAACGACGACGGTAGTAGAAGATATACAGGTGCAAGTAGGGAGAACAGGCGTACTTACTCCTGTGGCTCATTTGCGACCGGTGCTTGTAGCGGGATCGGTTGTTTCTCGGGCGACACTTCACAATGAAGATGAAATACGAAGACTTGACGTTCGCAGAGGAGATACCGTGGTTATACAAAAAGCGGGGGATGTTATTCCTGATATTGTGGAGGTTCTCTCATCTTTGCGAACAGGCAAAGAAATGGTTTTTACGATGCCCGATTTTTGCCCTGTGTGTAAAAGTCCTGTTTATAAAAAAACGAGTGATAAAGGAAACATTTCGCATTATTGTTCCAATACGCAATGCTTTGCTATAGAGATGGAAAACATTATTCATTTTGCCAGTAGAAAAGGTTTTGATATAGAAGGATTGGGAATAAAAATTATAGAGCAACTTTTACAAGAAGGACTTATTACTACCGTGAGTGATATTTTTGAACTCAAAGAAGGAGATCTCGAGCCATTGGAACGATTCGCCGAAAAATCAGCCAAAAATCTCATAGAGGCCATAGAAAAAAGTAAACATATTTCTTTGGAAAAATTTCTTTTTGCTCTCGGTATTCGCTATGTAGGAGAAGAAAATGCTCTTCTTCTTGCTCGATATATCCGAAAACATTTCCAAGAAAAATATACAGATACTTCCATACACACACCACAAGAAGTGTGGGAAATCGCTTCTTCTCTTTCTCAAGAAGAATGGGAGAGGATCGAAGGATTTGGTCCGAAGGTGACGGGCTCTCTTCTTTGGTGGTTTGGACAAGAAGAAAAGAAAAAGATACTCGCCACGATGACCGAACTTGGCATTCGATTCGTCCAGACATCATCACAAGCCAAACAAAATAATACACCACTCGAGGGAAAAACATTTGTTCTCACAGGAGAGTTAGAACATTTTTCGAGAGAAGAGATGAAAGAAAAAATACGTCTCTACGGAGGGAAAATAACATCGAGCGTGAGCAAAAGCACCCATTTCGTTTTGTGTGGGAGTAATCCTGGATCTAAATACGAAAAAGCACTCCAGCTCAACGTTCCCATACTCTCTGAAAATGATTTCTTGAAAATGATAGGAGAGGAAAGGGGGAAGTAAGTATTGTTTGAAGTATTTGAGGTGAAAATGTAGAGTATAGAAAGTACTTATTGCATAAGGTCAGAAACATATTGCACTCTATGGTTTCATAGAGCCTATGCCTTTTTATCATAAAATACATTGCAAATATCGAGGAATTCGAGGAATAATGACTGTTTATCATCATTACCTCAAATATCGATATATTATGATCACTGAAGACGCCCTGAAAAAAGTAAGAATTCTCGTATTCTGGGAGAGACACGGACTCAAAGCAACTCTCGATGCTTTCTCGGTCAAAAAAAGAACCCTCTATGTATGGAAGAAAAAATTTGAAGAATCTGGAGGAAAAATTGAATCACTGAGCAATACGTCTCGTGCACCCCAAAGAAAGCGTGTGAGACACTGGAATGAAGGAGTGATTGAAGAAGTTAAAAGAATCCGTTGGGAACATCCCAATCTCGGAAAAGAAAAGATATACCCCATACTTTTTATCTTCTGCCAAGAAAGAAATCTGAAATGTCCTAAAGAAAAAACTATAGGAAGAATTATAAAAGATTTAGGAGGACTAAGAATTGCTCCACAAAAGATAACACACTTTGGAAAAATCAAACCAATCAAGCGAAAAAAGAAGAAGAGAAAGCCAAAAGACTTCATTCCAAAGTACCCAGGACATCTTGTAGCACTCGATACTATTGAAAAGCATATAAATGGTACAAGAAGGTATATCATTAGTTTTGAAGATATCTATACGAGATTCGGATTTGCTTGGGCAACAAAGTCCCATGCTTCTCAAGCTGCCACGGAATTCTTCACACTGTGCCAACAAGTATTTCCCTTTCCTATTACGTTTGTTCTTACAGACAATGGATCTGAATTTCAAAAACATTTTTCTGAAAGACTCAAAGAGCTCCATATGACTCATTTTCATACCTACCCGAGAACTCCAAAGATGAATGCTCATTGTGAGAGATTTAATAGAACTCTCCAAGATGAGTGTATCGATTACCATGTCAAAGAACTCAAAGAACCAGAAGTCTTCAATAAAAGACTCATGGAGTATCTTGTGTGGTACAATACCCAAAGAGTTCACTTTGCTTTTAAGAATAAACTCTCTCCTGTACAATTCATTATTTCATTAGAGCCTTATAATTATTATTTACCTCAAAAGTGCAATTTAGGGTGGCCTTATACATTTACTTGAAATAAAATACGTTTTGATATAGGATATTTGAGCTTGTAAAGTTCTTTTTTCACAAAGAGAGGTCTCTATGGCTGGTGTTGCTTTCAGTTCGAATGTTCAAAGCTCGTGCTAGCGAAGACATTTCTTACTATACTCGGTATGAGCGTTGGTATAGGAGCTATTCTTTTCCTTGTTTCTATTGGATATGGTCTCCAGAATGCTCTTTTGGAACGCATCACTACAGCGGATTCTCTTCTTACACTGGATGTCACAGAAACAAAACTTAGCCTTATACCTTTAAATAATGATTATGTTGAATCTATCAAAAAATTAGAAAGAGGAGTTAAGGAGGTGAGTTTTGCTGCAAGTCCTTCAGGGAATATTTGGTGATCTTTCTGTTGATATGGCTATTGTAGCAACACAGCCAGAATTTTTTCGTCTTGGTGGCATTCAGTAGATACAGGAGAGATCTTTTCTGAAGAAAATCCAAAGTATTGTTATTACAACAGCACTGGCTTCTGTTTACACAATAAACAGAGAGCTTCTTGGGAAAGAAATACTTCTCTTTCTTTTTTTTGAACCCAAGAAGAAACAAATAAAGAGGAAATTAAAGAAGAGGAAGTGTCGATGAGTTTTTTGGAAGCAGCTTTTGAGAATTGACTCCCCCAGATCCTTACAGGATAACATCTGTTATTGAAAGTGAAGAAAGTTGTATATATATTTATTTTGATTCTGTGTCACAACTTCCTATAGAAGATTTACATGGGTAAGGTTCGATCTGATTCTTCTTCGGCTATGGCAAGATACGAGATGAAATAATGGACAAAGGTTTCTTGGTTTCTGCTTTGTCTGACACAGTAGATCAAACCAATAAAATATTTCAAATTATTCAACTTGTTCTTCTCTCTTTTAGTGTGATTGCTCTTGTAGTTAGTTAGCTATTGGAATGTTTAACACTATGACCATAGCCTTGCTTGAGCGAACAGAGAAGTGGTATTATGAAATCTATCAGGCTTTTAATTTCGATGTTTCTCTCCTTTTGTTTTGGAATCTACTATTATGGGTCTTCTGGGTGGTATAGGAGGTCGTGTTGGGACAATTAGGGGAGAAATTATGAATTTTCTTATAAATCTTATAGCTACTCGATTTGGGGACAAGCGGTTGATCTTTTTTATAGTCCGGGATGGTTTATTGCCCTTATTATTAGCGTTGGTGCTGTGGTTGGATTTTTTACAGGATTTTTACCAGCTCGTCGTGCCTCAAGTATCGATCCTTTGGAAGCGCTTCGTTATAAATAGAAAAGCGCAGAGGAGAAGAGTGTTCTCATGCGCTTTCTCGAGAGGGGGTTTTTCTAATTCTTTTCCCCCCCCTGAATCTTTTTCTTTGCCCCACCAATTCCCGGCGGGGGCTTGTGAGACCATACATCCGGTTCACACTCAAAGGGGACCACCCGTTCCCTAAAATGGTGCCGAAGAGTTTCGGAACTTTTTTGGTTTTGTGGATTTTTTTTCATTTTTCATCTTCCTTTTTTTAAAAAATGAAATCCTTTTTCCTAAAATACAAGGAAAAAAGGAGGTCTCCCAGTCTTTGCTGGTAAGAATAAGTATACCTATTTATCTCTATTTGTCAAGTTTATAAACACTTGGTACACTGGATATATGATATATACTAAGCTTTTTTTTACAAAAGAAACCCCAGAAGAGCTAGGACGAAAATTTGTTGTATTAATTAAAAATAAACAGATCTTTCGTATAGCGACTATAAACACGGAGTATCTTTTGGAAGCAAGGGGGAATAATGTTTTTAGAGAATCTTTGCTAGGCGTTGATATCTCTGTGTGTGATGGGATAGGAGTAAGGTGGTGGTATTTTTTCCGATATGGAGAAATTTTGAGAAGAATGACAGGGGTAGATATAAGTGAAATGTTTTTGGAGGCGTGTGATAAACAATCATCTTTGGTGTATATTATAGTGCGTAAAGGAGGATTGAGTTTATCAGAAGAAATACGAAAGGTTCTTACACAAAAATATAAAAATATTGATTTTCGTATAGAGGAAGTAGAAAAAGAAAATATTTTTGGATGGGAAAAGATACAAAAAGAGATCCAAAGTGTTTCTCCTGATGGTGTTTTGTGTGGACTGGGTATTCCCGAGCAAGAACTCTTTCTTAAAAAATTACAGACACGGGGAGCAAAGACAATAATGATGGGTGTTGGGGGAACTTTTGATTTCTGGACAGGAAAACAAAAACGCGCACCTCTATGGATGAGGCGCGCAGGATTAGAGTGGTTATGGCGATTTTCTTCGGATCCGAAGAGGATCACCCGATTTTTTGGTCGTCTCACCTCTCGATGAGAGGGAGAACGATGAATTTTAGAACAGCATAGGTAATAGGGAAAAGGAAAAGACTTATCCCTAGAATGAGGAGAAGACCGAAAATGGGTGAATCTTTACATTTTTCAAGAGTCATTTTTTTTGCTACTCGATGTTTTTTCACCTTGCTTTTTCCTCTCTTTTCATCGATACTGAAAGAACAAGGGTAGCGTACTAAAAAATACAATAATGTCAAGATATCTATGTTAAAAATGATTATTACTCGATTTGCACCTTCTCCGACGGGGTATCTCCATATAGGAGGGCTTCGAACAGCTCTTTATTCCTATCTTTTTGCTAAGCGTTATGAGGGAAAATTTTTGCTTCGTATTGAGGATACGGATAGAAGTCGTTTTGTTGCAGGCGCGGAAGAAAAACTTCAGCAATCTCTTCGTTGGGCAGGAATAGAATGGGATAATAAAGAAATAGTTCGGCAATCAGATCGTTTGGATATATATAGAGAATATGTTGAAAAATTACTTCAAGAAAAAAAGGCATATCATTGTTTTTGTTCTTCTGATCGACTCTCGGAAATGAGAAAATATCAAGAAAAAAACAAACAACTCGTAAAGTATGATAGAACTTGCCTTTCTTTGAGTGCTGAAGAAATTACTGAACGTATCGAAAAAGGAGAGAAATCGGTTGTTCGCTTTCGCATACCAGATGATCAAGAAAATGTTACCTTTAGCGACCAGATTCGTGGAAAGGTTTCTATACACACTTATGCCGTAGATGATCAAATCATCCTTAAATCTGATGGTTTTCCTACCTACCATTTGGCAAATGTAGTAGACGATCACATATCAGATGTTACACACGTTATTCGTGGAGAAGAGTGGCTTTCGAGTACCCCAAAACATATTCTTCTTTACAAAGCCTTTGGTTGGGAGGTTCCTCTTTTTGCTCATCTCCCTCTTCTTCTGAACGCTGATCGCTCTAAACTTTCTAAAAGACAAGGAGATGTGAGTGTGGAGGATTATAGAGAAAGAGGGTATCTTCCTGAAGCTCTTATAAATTACGTTGCTCTTCTTGGTTGGAATATGGGAAAGGGGAATACACAAGAATTTTTTACCCTAAAAGAACTAGAAAAAATATTTGATATACAACACGTTCATAAGGCGGGGGCTGTTTTTGATATAAAGCGTTTACAATGGATGAATGCTCACTATATAAAAAATCTTGATATCGATATTCTTTTTGAGAAAACACAGGAATTCTGGAAGCAATTTTTCGAAAAAAATCATATTGATCAAGAAAAATTTGATGAAGATTTTTTGAAAAAAGTTTTGTCCGTTGAACAAGAGAGACTCTTGGAACTCTCGGAGGTTGGAGAAAAAAATATTTTTTTCTTTCAAGAAATAGCTGTCTCCAAAGAAATGCTTCGTTGGAAACAAATGGAAGACAGGGATGTTATGAGCTCTTTGGAAAAAGCAAAGTCTCTTTTTGAGAGCATAGAAGAAAAGGAGTGGAATCAAGAAATTCTCTCTACCGAACTTCTCTCTGTTTGTGATACAGAGAAAAAAGGTGAGTTTTTTTGGCCAGTGCGAATCGCTCTTACGGGTGCGCAACAATCGCCACCTCCTCATCAAGTAGCATGGGTTATTGGAAAAGAGAAATCAATACAAAGAATTGCTAATGCAATAGATTGTTTTAAATAGAAAAAATACCTATGAAAAAAGATATGCGACTATCGATGATTGCTGCTGTAGGAAAAAATCGTGAATTGGGGAAAAATAATGCTCTTCTCTGGAATATACCTGAGGATATGCACTATTTTCATATGATGACACGGGGACACGTTGTTATTATGGGACAGAAAACGTTTGAAGCGATTGGAATGCCCTTAAAAAAGAGAATTAACATTGTTCTTTCTTATGATAAACTATTTTCTCCTCAAGGAGTTTTCGTGGTGAAAAATAAACAAGAAGCTCTGCAATTGGCTTATGAACAAGAAAAAGCCGGGGAAATATTTATTATTGGGGGTGCTATGATATATACTCTTTTTTTCAAAGAAGCTGAGAGACTTTACTTGACGTGTATCGAAGCATCTTTTCCTGAGGCGGATGTTTTTTTCCCTCCATATGAAGATATTTTTACAAAAAAGGTGAGTGAAAAAAAGGGAAATGATACTATGTTTTCTTATACATTTTTTATTATGGAAAAACTATGAAACCTATTGTTTTGGGTCTTGCTGGTGCTATGGGTTCTGGAAAAGGAACCGTCGCTCATTATCTTGTAGATAAATACGGATTTTCAAAATTTCGTATGTCGGATGTTTTTCGTGACATAGTAACGCGTCTTCATAGAGAGGAGAGTAGAGAAAATATATCTCTTGTTTCGCGCGTGGTGCGTGAAGCATTTGGTCAGGATGTGCTTTCGAAGGTTATTGCAGAAGATGTTGAAAAAGTCTCTGGAGATGCGGTTATTGATGGTATTCGAAGGATGACTGATATAGAGCATTTGAAGAAAAATCCTTGTTTTTTATTGATTTATATTGATGTGGATATTCAGTGTCGATATAATCGATTGGTTTCGAGAGCTGAAAATACCGGTGATGCCACTAAAACATTCGAAGATTTTTTAAAAGATCAAAAATTAGAAGCAGAAAATCAAGTTGAATGTTTACGAGATGTATCTCATTATACTTTGGAAAATAATGGAGATATGCAACATCTTTATTCTCAAGTAGACACCATAGTTAAAGCTATAAAAAGTATTTCCTAAATAAGAAATTTTTTAAAATAAAGCATACCTCAATGAAATTTTTTCTTTATCTCGTGATAAAAATTATAGGAATAACACTTTTTGTTCTCGTTTGTCTTTTTGGTGGTTTTTTTCTTTTTTTTGTGGATGTTGTAGAAAAAGACGGAGTAAAAATATGTTCATCAGAGAAATGGATATGCCTTGTCCGTGAAAAAAATGAGATACATGGCATTATTATTCGAGAAGATGTGAAGCCTTGGATAATGGAGATAAGCAAAAAAATAGTTGGAAAAATATATGAGGGTGCAAGTGTATATAATCCACAAGGAGATGTAGTTCCTGATAGTATTGATGATACCTTAAAGATCTATATAAAAGATAAGGTACAATAATGTTTTGATTGTGAAACTATGGTACACTAGAAAAGTAATTTTTGTAAGATAGAGAGAATGTTTTTGAAAAGAAAAGAATAATAAATATACGTTGTATGGCAAAATATATTCCCGTTATTGGTATGGAAATTCATGCAGAACTTAAAACACAGTCGAAAATGTTTTGTTCTTGTTTGAATGAATCAGAATTTCAGAAAGAGCCAAATATACATATTTGTCCGGTGTGTACTGGTCAACCAGGTGCTTTACCTACGACGAATAAGCAAGCTATTTTGTTTGTTCAAAAAGTCGGAGTCGCTCTTCATTGTAGAATAAATGATTGGTCAAAATTTGATAGAAAAAATTATTTTTATCCTGATCTTCCCAAAGGGTATCAAATATCTCAGTATGATAAACCTCTTGTTGAAATGGGCTATTTGGATATAGATGATGCTCGGATAGGAATCACTCGTATTCATATGGAAGAAGACACAGCAAAATCACAACATATACAGGAAACAGGGGAAACGCTTATAGATTTCAATCGCAGTGGACTTCCTTTGATGGAACTTGTCACAGAACCAGATATAACAAGTGGAGAACAGGCAAAGAAATTTTGTCAGAAACTTCAACGTATACTTCGATATTTGAATGTGAGTTATGCTGATATGGAAAAGGGTCAAATGCGATGTGAGGCAAATATTTCTCTCTATCAAGAAGGAGAGGCTCGTTTGAGCGGAACAAAAGTTGAAGTAAAAAACCTTAACTCTTTTCGGTCTGTAGAACGTGCAATTGTTTATGAAATAGAGCGTCAAACACAAGCTCTTGAACATGGTGAAAAGATAGCACAAGAAACTCGAGGATGGAACGATGTTCAGCAAAAAACTATTTCTCAGAGAATAAAAGAATCAGCACACGATTACCGTTATTTTCCTGAACCAGATATTCCTCCTATGGAATTTTCTCTCGAATACAAAGAGATACTTCAGAAATCTCTTCCCGAGCTTCCTGAAGAGAAGAAGCGTCGTTTTATAGAGCAGATGTCATTAACAGATGAACAAGCAGAGATACTTACGAATGACAAAGATCTCGCTTCCTACTTTGAAAATAGTATGAGTGAGCTTGATGAGAAAATACTTTCAAAAGAATTTTTGGGGGATTATCAGAAAGCAAAGAAGCGGTTGTAAATTATCTTATTGTAGAGATTCGTAAATTCATTGTAGAAGAAGAAATTTCTTTCTCTGATATAAAAATTACGCCTGAAAATTTTGCAGAATTTGCTGTCATTCTTTCTGAAGGAAAGATAAATTCAAGTGCGGCTCAAGTAGTTTTGCGTGAAATGTATGAAACAGGAGGTGATCCTTCTGCTATTATTAATGAAAAAAATCTTTCTCAAATAGATAATGAGGGAGAGCTTATGAAAATTGTAGAAAAGGTTATAGAGAAAAATAATCAATCAGTACAGGATTATCAAGCAGGAAAAGAAAAAGCTATGGGTTTTCTCGTGGGTTGTGTTATGAAAGAAACAAAAGGAAAGGCGCATCCACAAAAAGCACAAGAATTATTAAGGAAAAAAATAGCCATAGAGAATATATAAATACATTACTTCTGAAAGTTTTTATGTACTATGGTATAATAAATTACAATAAAAATTCTTATGCAAACACAAACAAAACAACATCTTGTAGAGGTAAAAGATCTCTCCGTTACTTATAATCAAGGAAAGCCAAATGAATTTCAATCACTTAAAAATATAAATGTTCGTATTTACCCTGAAGAATTCACTATTATTTTTGGTCCTTCGGGATGTGGAAAATCCACATTACTTTATTCTATATCAGCTTTACAGAGACCTACAGAAGGAGAAGTTTTTTTAGAAGGAAGTTCTTTAACAGGAATGACAAAAAGAGAGCAATCAATTGTTCGACAATTCGAAGTCGGTATGGTTTTCCAATCATTTTATCTTATCCCTTCTCTTAATGTTTTGGATAATGTCTGTCTTCCAAAAGTTTTTTGTGGAGAAAGTAAAAAGGAGAGAATGAAAGAAGGAATGAAACTTCTTGAGAGGTTTGGTATTGTAGAACAAGCAGATAAATACCCGAGTCAGCTTTCTGGTGGACAAAAACAACGAGTTGCCATAGCACGATGTCTTATCAATGACCCAAAGATTATTCTTGCTGATGAACCTGTGGGAAATCTTGATAGTCAATCTGCTGAAAATGTATTGGGTATACTACGAGATCTTAAAGATGTTGATAAAAAAGCAGTTGTACTTGTTACTCACGATCCTTCTCATCTCGAAAGAGCTGATAGAATTTTTTATATGAAAGACGGGTTTTTGGTAAAAGAAGAAGTAAAAGAGGGAAATACATTTACGCCAGTTATTAAGAAAGGAGCTGAAGCGGAAGAAAAAGCTATCCCTCGAGAGTTAGAGTTGTTGGTGAGATCTTTTCAGGGGATGCCGAGAGAGTATATATCTTCTTTACTCGTACCTTTCAAAGCACAAAAAGTACTTTTTCATCTTTTGATGGATATGCCTGAAGAGCAAGTTACTTTAGCACAGGGTTTTGTCAAAGAGTATCTTTTTGATAAAGACGCGAAAGATGACCTTTTTTCTGCATTGGATAGAGATATAGAAAGTGGTGGAGCAGGACTGGATAAAAGACGTGCACAGAATATTTCTTCTCGTTTATATGAAATGATGCATCTTGCAAAAGATATAGAAATAAAAAGCCCAGAAGAAGGAGCCTCTTTAATGAAAGAATATATAGAAAAAACATTTTCTTTCCAGTTAGAAGTTGATCAAAAGAGTGCAATGGAATCTTTTCTTCAAAAACGAATTGCTAATGAGGTAAGTCATGAAGAAGTAATTACTTTTCTCGACAACCCCGTGTCTTCTGGTGGTATGGGCTTCCATAAGTTTTTTGCAAGAAAAATGGCAAGAGAAATAGAAATGATTATGCTTTTACGATATTAATGGCATTTTCTAGGAGTTTTTATGATACGGAGTAATTTTTTCTAGTAATTTTTAGTCGAAATGTTTATATTCTACTCTAGACAAAATGTTAAAATATGTTTTATTCTAATAAGATTTTAAAAATGGTATATATTCTATGAAACTCTCTAATTTCAACACAACATATTTTCTTTCACTTCTTCTTATCGCCATTGTTTCAGTAATTGTACTTTTTATTCCTTTCCTCATACTATTGTAATTGCAGGAGTTTTTGCAACCCTTTATACTCTGGTATGGAATTTTGCCAAAAAGATAAGAAATGGGGGAAATAGGGGTTCTCTTTTACATGTCTTATAATAGTTTTTCTTGTTATTGTTCCTTGCGTAGCAACTATTGGTCTTGTTACCAAAGAGGTTCGGTCAACACTCACTTTTGTTTCAGATCACCCAGAATTTTTAGAGGAAAGCGTGCAATCTCTACGCGCTTTTATTTCACAAATACCTTTTGTTGACGAAAGTAGTATAAATTCTTTATTTCAAAAAAGTGGAGAGCTTTTTGTAAACATTGTACAAAAAACGTATTCAGGTATATCACAGTTCTTCTTTGCTCTTTTTATTATGTTCTTCTCTCTCTTTTATTTTTTTATAGATGGAAAGAAAATAGTAAAGGTCATTATGGACATCAGTCCCCTTCGGACACAGCAAGAAAAAATTCTTATAAAAGAATTTATTTCTATTAGTAAAGCAACACTTAAAGGAACAGTAGTTATTGGTGCTATACAAGGAGTTCTTGGAGGCTTACTCTTTGTATTTACGGGAGTCCCTTCTCCTATAACATGGGGAGTGGTTATGGTTGTACTTTCTATTATTCCTGTTGTAGGAAGTTGGTTAGTTTGGATCCCTGTTGGTGTAGGTATGATTCTTTCAGGATCTTTTGTTCAAGGGGTTGTTATATTACTTTTTGGAGCTTTGATTATATCTTCTATTGATAATATTCTTCGTCCAAAACTTGTAGGAAGAGATAGTCAAATGCATCCTCTTTTTGTTCTCTTTGCAACTCTCGGGGGCATTATATCTTTTGGAGTTATTGGTTTTATTATAGGTCCTATTATAGTCGCTTTATTTTTGGCACTTCTTCGTATGTATGAGCAAGAATTTGCACAGCAATTGAAATCGTATAATAAAGATCAAGAGATGATCTAATAGGTATGGATTTTGGAATGGAAGAGATCCCTTTATTGATAAATCCCATTTTTTTTTCTTTAGGTTTTTTAGAGATACGATGGTATTCTTTGATGTACTTTGTGGGATTTGGACTTGTTTTATTTTTTGTTTTACGAGGATATAAAAAGCAAAGAGAGGATAAAGTATTTCTCAAGGATAGAGAAAATATTTTGTTTTGGATGTTTTTGTTTGGTTTGGTGGGTGGGAGATTGGGATATGTATTTTTTTATGATCTTTCCTTTTTCACTCTCCATCCCCAGAGAATTTTTTCTCCTTTCGATTCTGAGGGTGCGTATGTGGGAATTTCAGGGATGAGTTTTTACGGAGGTGTGACTGGAGCATCATTAGCGCTTCTTTTTCTTTGTTGGAAGAAAAATATTTCTGTATGGAAGATTTCTGATAGGATCGTTTTATATCTTCCTATTGCTCTATTTTTTGGGAGAATAGGAAATTTTCTCAATGGAGAATTATATGGAAGAAAAACAGATATTTTTTGGGGTATGGATTTTGGAGATGGAATACTAAGACACCCTTCTCAGCTTTACGAGGCATTCTTTGAAGGAATCCTTTTGTACTTCGTGTTATTTTTTGCAAAAAAGAGAATAGAAAGCAAAGGCGTGCTTACAGCAATATTTTTTATTGGTTACGGAACTCTTCGTTTTTTTGTAGAGTTTTTTCGTCAACCTGATGTGCAAATAGGATATGTTTTTTATGGGTTGAGTCTTGGACAAATTTTGAGTATTATTATGGGAGTGATTGGTTTTTTGTTTTTATTTTTTTTGAAGAAAAAAGAAAGAAATTTTTCTTTGAAAACGTTGATAAAAAAAGCTCTTGACAGGGTGCGTAAGAGTTGTTAGTATTGATTTTGTTCGACCGACGTATTTTTGAGTATCTTAATCGTTGGTTTATTTTTTTAAAAAAAGATATAATTTATATAATGTTCGCATAAAATATATTCGACTATTGATGAAAACTTTTTGTCAATAGACTCGAAAAAAAATATATGGCAGAAAAATTTGATCGAACCAAACCCCATGTAAACGTAGGAACTATAGGACACGTAGATCATGGAAAGACTACTCTTACAGCAGCTATTCTTCATGTATTGAGTCTTAAAGGACAAGCCAAAGCTCGAAAGGTAGAAGATATCGATAATGCTCCTGAAGAAAGAGAGCGCGGAATTACTATTGCAACAGCTCACTGCGAGTATGAATCTGAAAAGCGTCATTACGCTCATGTTGATTGCCCAGGACATGCTGACTATATCAAGAATATGATAACAGGTGCAGCTCAAATGGATGGAGCTATTTTAGTGGTGAGTGCTACTGATGGACCTATGCCTCAAACAAGAGAGCATATTCTCTTAGCTCGTCAAGTAGGTGTTCCTGAAATGGTTGTTTTTCTCAATAAAGTTGATATGGTTGATGATGCTGAATTGGTGGATCTTGTTGAAGCAGAGGTTCGTGAGCTTTTGAGTAAATATGAATTTGATGGTGACAATGCTATTATAGTGAGAGGAAGTGCTTTGAAGGCTTTAGGATCAACAAAGGCTGAAGATGAAACAGCTAAGCCTATTTGGGATCTTATGAATGCACTCGATGCTAAAATTCCAGATCCTGTTCGTGATATGGAAAAACCATTCCTTTTGCCTATTGAAGATATTTTTTCTATCGAAGGTCGTGGTACTGTTGTAACAGGAAGAATAGAACGAGGAGTTATTAATCTCAATGATGAAGTAGAAATTGTAGGTCTTCGTGATACACAAAAAACAGTAGTAACAGGAATTGAAATGTTTAATAAATCTCTTGATAGGGGAGAATGTGGAGATAACGCTGGTATTCTTATTCGAGGAATTAAAAAGGAAGATGTGGAGCGAGGACAGGTTCTTGCTAAGCCGAAGTCTATAACTCCTCATACAGAGTTTTCTACAGAAGTGTATATTCTTAGCAAAGAAGAAGGTGGGCGACACACTCCTTTTTTCAAGGGATATAAGCCTCAATTTTATATTCGAACGACTGATGTAACAGGGGAAGTTATTTTACCTGAAGGAACAGAAATGGTTATGCCTGGAGATACGGTTACCCTAGACGTTGCTCTTGGTGCTCCTGTTGCTATGGAAGAGGGTATGCGATTTGCTATTCGTGAAGGAGGAAGAACGGTTGGCGCTGGAGTGGTAACAAAAATTAAGAAATAAGATTTGAGAGAAAAGAGTCAATACCATTTCTAAATATCAAATGGTATTGACAACCTTCCTCTTAATAGAGTAGAGTATTCAAATGACTAGCAAGAAGAAAGAAATTATGGAAGATCCAAAAATTCGCATCCGAATCAAAGCATATGACAATAAAATCATAGATCAATCTACGAAAAAAATTGTTGAAACTGTGCAAAGAGCTGGATCTGTGGTTGTAGGACCTGTTCCTTTACCAACAGAGATTCATAAAGTTACGGTGAATAGATCGACATTTGTGCATAAAAGTGCTCGAGATCAATACGAGATGCGTGTTCATAAGCGTCTTATTGATATTCTTTCTCCTAACCCAAAAACAGTAGATGCTTTGACGAATATTAATTTACCTGCGGGTGTTGATATAGAGATAAAGATGTAAGTAAGGATGAAGAGAAGTTTTTTTGGATAAGGACGGTTTGAAATTATTATAAGAAGAGAACTAGTTTAAGTCTTTTTACATAAAAGATACTAAACTAGCCAGCGTTTCGTCACAAATGAGGTGGTGAGAGACTGGTATGTGCCAGTTTTTTGTTTGTAAGTTTTATACTACAGGAGCATATGAAATTTTTATTAGGGAAAAAATTAGGAATGACGACTCTTTACGATAAAGAAAAAGGAGCTCTTAATGTAACGCTTATTTTTTGTCAGCCAAATACTATCTCTTTACTAAGAAATAAACAAAGAGATGGATATACTTCTATTCAAGTAGAATGCAAAAAAACGAAAAAAGCTTCTCTGAGGAAAGAATTTCGTTTGCAAGAAGATGATGTACAAAAAGAAATGTACAAAGAAGGAGCTCTTTTTGATATAAATATATTTGAAGTTGGAGATGAAGTTTCTATTTCTGGTATTTCGAAAGCAAAGGGTTTTCAGGGAGTTGTTAAGAGACATGGTTTTTCTGGAGCACCTAAAACGCATGGACATAAACATGACCTTCGTGCACCAGGATCTATAGGTTCAGCTTTTCCACAACACGTTTTCAAAGGAGTTCGTATGGCTGGAAGAATGGGTGGCGTGAGGAGTACTGTTCAGGGTCTTTCTATTGTTCTGATTGATAAAGAAAGATCTCTTTTGGCGGTAAAAGGGGCTGTTCCAGGAAAGACTGGAGATATTGTTGAAATTGTTTCTCGTTAGGAAAAAAAAGTATTATGGCAACTATTAATGTTTACGATCAAAAAGGAAATAAGAAAGAGACTCTAGAAGTTTCCGATTCTATTTTTGATGTTCCAATGAATGCATCTTTGGTAAAACAAGTCTATGAGACTATGGAGGCAAACTCTCGAAGTGGACTTGCTCATACAAAAGATAGAAGTGAACGTTCTGGATCAGGAAGGAAGCCTTGGAAACAAAAAGGTACTGGTCGTGCAAGAGCAGGATCTCTCCGTAGCCCTCTTTGGAGAAAGGGAGGTATTGTTTTTGGTCCAACAAAAGATAGAAATTTTTCTGGACGAATTAATGTCTCTATGAAAAGAAAAGCTCTCTGTATAGCTTTGAGTGAGAAACTACGAGATGAAAAATTGATTGTTGTAGATACTTTGGAATTAGAAGAAAAGAAAACTCGAAATGCAGATGCTCTTTTAAAGGCATTAAAGGTCTCAGGTAATATTTTAGTGGGATTATCTTTTGAAGAAATGGAAACTATCCGAGCTATTATAAATCTTCCTCAAGTAAGAGTAAAAAATAGTATCGACGTGAATGTTTTGGATGTTTTTCGATCAGCAACTTTGGTTATAAGTCAACAGTCTGTGAAAGAATTTGAAAAACGATTGGTAAAGTAAAAATATATGACATCTCTTTTATCTAAAAAAACGGTTGAGAAGGAAAAAAAGTCTGAAAAAAAACCTTCTTCTCAAAAAACAAAGAAGGCTTCTTCGAAAGCTAAAAAGACTGTTTTGGTTGGGCATTTGGGTCGAACATTAGCATCTATTGTTTTGAAACGTCCCTATGTAACTGAAAAATCACATTCTTTGGCACAAAAAGGAGTATATGTTTTTGAAGTAGATATTCATGCGACCAAAACGATGATTCGTCGATCTGTGGAACAGTTGTACGAGGTGAAGGTGATAAAGGTGAATATATCGAATAAAAAATCATTGAAAAAGAGATTTGGAAAATCTGTAGGAAAAACAGCTGGACAAAAGAAAGCAATGATTACTCTGAAAAAAGGACAGACTATAGAGATATTCGAAGGTGCCTAATAAATTGTTTGAAGAATAGATAGCGTATGGCGGTCATAACATATCACAGAAATACAGCAGGAAGAAGAAATATGTCGGTTGTAAAATCCGAGTCTGTTTCTCGTGATAAAAAACCACTTAAAAATTTATTAGCCTCTCTTAATAAAAAATCTGGTCGTGCAGGAGGAATGATAGCCATGCGACATAGAGGAGGAGGACATAAGCGACGATATAGAGAAATTGATTTTCGACAAACGAAATTAGATGTTGAAGGAAAGGTTATTTATCTCGAAAAAGATCCAAACAGAAGTGGCTTTATTGCTCTTGTTTCTTATAAAGATGGAGACAAAAAATATATTTTGGCAACAGAAACTATGAAAGAGGGTTCCGTTGTTGTCTGTGGAGAAAAAGCTCCTGTAGCTGAAGGAAATAGATTGCCTTTGAAAAACATACCTTCGGGATATACTGTTTGTAATGTCGAAATGTTTCCTGGAAAAGGTGGGCAAATGGCAAGAAGCGCTGGTTCTGGAGTTCAATTGATGGGATTTGATGTAAAATATGCACAATTGAAACTTCCTTCGGGAGAAACTCGACTTATCAATAAAGAATGTTATGCTACTATAGGAAAAATAAGTAATTTTGAACATGGATCGATTCGTGTAGGAAAGGCAGGAAAGAAGCGCCATTTAGGAAGACGTCCTAAGGTTCGTGGAACAGCTATGAATCCTGTAGACCATCCACATGGAGGAGGAGAAGGTTGTCAGCCAATAGGGTTGAAGTATCCAAAAACTCCATGGGGTAAGCATGCTCTCGGAAAGAAAACTCGAAAGAAGCATAAAGCAAGTAGCAAGTTTATTCTTGCTCGAAGGAATAAAAAACGATAAATATCCCCTATATGAGTAGAAGTTTAAAAAAAGGTCCTTACATTGATTATCGCTTAATGAAAAAAGTAAGCGAAAGAAAACCTGAAGACAAAGGAATAATTAAGACATGGTCTCGTTCAGCTACTATAGCTCCTGAAATGGTTGGTTTTACTTTTGGTGTACATAATGGAAAGGATTTCATATCAGTTTTTGTTTCTGATGATATGGTAGGACATAAATTAGGAGAGTTTTCTCCAACAAGAAAATTTGTGAGGCATGGAGGTAAGATACAGAAAGAAATGGAAACCGCTGCCAAACAAAAGGAAATTGAGGCCGTTAAATCAGCGAAAGCAAGTAAATAGATTTTTTACGTATGAAAGTACAAGCTCAACTCAAAAATTATAGAAAATCTCCTCGAAAGGTCCGTAGTGTTGCTCAAACATTACAGGGACTTACTGCTGTGGAAGCTATGAATCGATTGCGTTTTTGCACAAGAGGTTCTTCCGATGCTCTCATTGGACTCATTGCAAGTGCTATTGCTAATGCTGAGAATAATTTTAGTATGAAAAAAGACACTTTATTTATAAGTGAAATTACGGTAAATGAAGGAACAAAATTGAAGCGATGGATGCCTCGTGCACAAGGAAGAGCCACAAGAATATTGAAACGCATATCTTGTATACGAGTTGTTTTGGAAGAAAAAGAAGTAAAAGCAAGAGAAATGTCACAAGACTCTCCTCGTAAGATTAAAGAAGAAAAGAAGAAAGAAGTAAAAAATTCTTCTAAAAAAGAGGAGAAAAAAACAGAGAAAACCATTCCTACCAAGAAGAAGAATGAAAAAGTGACGAAAGAACATTTGACTAAAGTCGAAAAAGAGAGTAAAAAGGCAAGTAAATCGGATAAATAATTCTAAGAAAGTATGGGACAAAAGGCACATCCAAAAAGTCTTCGTATAGGTATACATTTCGGTTGGACATCACGTTGGTTTCGTGAGTCCGGTGAATATGTACTCTCTTTGCGTCAAGATATTCTCATGAGAGAATTTATTCGCAAAACATGGAAACAGGCGGGTGTTTCAGATATTGATATTGAAAGAAGTTCTGGATTTATTCGTATCGTCATAAAAACAGCTCGACCAGGAATGATTATTGGTCGTGGTGGAAGTGGTATAGAAGATATGACACGAAAGTTAAAGCAAAAGTTTTTTCTTGGAACGCGGACTCAAATAAAGGTAGATATTCAAGAAGTCCGTCATTTTGAAGAAGACGCTTCTCTTTTATCTCAAAATGTCGCAGAGCAATTAGAAAAACGTATGCCTTTTCGAAGAATTTTGAAATCTTCTATTGATCAGGCGATAAAAAATAAGAATATTTTTGGAGTGAAAATTGAGATTTCAGGAAGATTAGGTGGTGCAGAAATGTGTAGAACAGAACGTTTAACAAAAGGAACTATCCCTCTACACACCTTACGAGCCAATATTGATTATGGATATTCTATTGCCTATACAACATATGGAACAATAGGAGTAAAGGTTTGGTTATACAAAGGAGATTCATTGAAACGATAACAGTAGTAAAGAAAATATGTTTTTAATGCCAAAAAAAGTCAAGCATCGAAAAATGTTTCGTGGAGGAGAAATCCGCGGACTTGCTCGACGTGGACAAAATATAAGCTTTGGATCATTTGGACTCAAATCTATGGAAAGTGGATTGATATCTTCTCGTCAAATTGAATCAGCAAGAAGAGCTATGACGAGATATGTTCAAAGAGGTGGAAAAATTTGGATACGTTTATTTCCCCACAAGCCTATGACGAAAAAAGGAGCAGAAGTTCCTATGGGAAAGGGGAAAGGTGCTGTAGATCATTATGTTGCAAGAATAAAGCCCGGTAGAGTTATGTTTGAAATGGATGGAGTGGATATAAAAATTGCTCGAGAAGCAATGCGACGAGCTGCTCAAAAATTAAGCGTAAAGGCAAAATTTGTAAGACGTGATGAAGAATAAACGAAAGAAATTTTATGAAATATAAGGATATTCAACAAGTAAGTGATGGAGAATTGAAAAAAATGATAGAGGAGACTCGTGATATCATTCGATCTGTTCGATTTGCACTTTCTGTTGGTAAAATGAAAGAAAATAGTAAACACGAAGCCTCACGTAGAGATCTTGCTCGATTTCTGACAGAACAAGCATCTCGAAAGTCATCGCATCAACTTATTTCTCCTAAGGATTCGCATATATGAAAAATGAAGTAAAGAAAAAAAAGCAAATTTTTTCGGGAAAAGTTGTAAAAATTTCATCCGAAAAAACAATCGCTGTAGAAGTCGTTTCTTATAGAATGCATCCAAAGTATCAGAAAAAATTCAAAGATACGAAACGTTATCTCGTACATGATGAAAAAAAACGTTTTGGTGTTGGAGAAAATGTTACTTTTTCAGTGGGTAAACCGAGAAGTAAAAGAAAGTGTTTTGAAGTAATTGAACGTTAAGTTATTATTGTAATTGTATGATTCAGGCAGAGACAAAATTACGAGTCGCAGATAATACAGGAGCTAAAATAGTAGAATGCTTCAAAGTTCCTGGTGGATCTCGAAGACGTTATGCTCAAATAGGAGATATTGTTATTGCTTCGGTAAAATCAGCCGAACCCAGAGGCTCTGTAAAAAAAGGAGATAAAGTTAAGGTTGTTATTGTTCGTCAAATAAGTCCATTAAAAAGGAAAGACGGCTCATGTATTCGTTTTGATGATAATGCCGCAGTAATTCTTGATGGAAAAGAACCGAAGGGGACTCGAATATTTGGTCCTGTCGCAAGAGAATTGCGTGAAGCTGGATTTTTTAAGATTGTTTCATTGGCGCCTGAAGTGTTATAAATAAGAACAAATGATGTGATGGGTATGAAGATAAAGAAAGGAGATAAAATTCAAGTGATTTGTGGAAAAAGTCGTGGAAAAACAGGCGCTGTTCTTGCTGTAAAAAAAGAAGAAGAACGTATTGTTGTTGAAGGTGTTAATATGATTCGTCGACACACGAAACCTCGTAGAAAAGGTGAAAAGGGTCAAATTATTGAAAAAAATGCTCCCTTGGCTTTATCTAACGTTGTTCTCATTTGTCCTAAATGTACAAAGCCAACGAAAGTAATGTATTTTATAGATGAAGCCAAAAGAAAGTTTCGACAATGCAAAAAATGTAAAGCTATGATTTCTTAGATATATGTCTCAAAACAAGCACAATACCAGTATTACTATAAGAGAATTGTACCAAAAAGAATGCCTCCCAACGCTTCAAAAAGAGTTTGGATATTCCAATGTAAATGCCCTTCCTAAGATTCAGAAAGTGGTTGTTAATGTTGGTGTGGGAAAAATTCATAAAGAAGCACAGGCTATTGAGGCTATTGCTAAGGACATTGCTGTTATTACTGGACAAAAACCCGTTATCGTTATGTCTAAGAAAGCTATTGCAGGTTTTAAAATTCGTAAAGGAGCACCCTCTGGCGTGAAAGTGACCCTAAGGGGTCCTCGAATGTGGGATTTTCTTGATCGTCTGATTCTCGTAGCCCTTCCAAGAACAAGAGATTTTCAAGGTCTTGAATCTACGGTTGTGGATAAAAATGGAAATGCGAATATTGGTATAAAAGAACATATGATTTTTCCAGAAATACGACCAGAAAAAGTCTTTAGACCATTTTCTTTACAGGTTACGGTAGTTACAACGACAAATACGTATGAAGTAGCATCTCGTCTTTTTAAAATAATTCGTTTTCCTTTCAAAACGTCTAAATAATTGATACTATGGCAAAAACATCTGTCTACGCACGATCTCTGAAAAAACCGAAATTTTCTACTCGAATAGTTCGTCGATGTTGGAAATGTGGTCGAAAACACGGATTTCTCAGAAAATTTGGTTTATGTAGAATTTGTTTTCGAGAACTTGCTTCTCGAGGAGAAATTCCGGGAGTACGTCGTTCATCGTGGTAGAAAGTGTCCATTTAATAGAAAGTAATATATGTTAGATCCAATAAGTGACATGCTCACAAGAATACGAAATGCTCAACGTGCTGGAAAGCACATAGTTGAGATGCCTTCTTCTAAGCTAAAACGATCTGTTATCAAGGTTATTTTTGATCGTGGATTTGTTGAAAGTTTTGAAGAAAAAACAATTGATGGAAAAGCCCAATTAGAAATAGTATTGAAATATCGAGGAGATAGTCAGGTTGTAAAAGAGCCTTTTATTCATGAAATACGAAGAGTGAGTAAAGAGGGTCAACGAATGTATGTTCGCTCCGAGGATATTAAACGAATAAAGAATGGTTTGGGTACAGCTATTATTTCTACATCAAAAGGTGTTATTTCTGGAGAAGAAGCAAGAAAGCTTGGTGTTGGTGGTGAGTATATTTGTTCCATTTGGTAAATATGATAAATGTATGAGTCGAATAGGTAAGAAAAGTATTATCGTTCCCAAAGAAGTAACCCTTACGATTGAGAAAAATCGGATTGTTAAGGTGGTTGGTTCTAAAGGAGAGCTTTCTATAAAACACCATCGAGATATAGCGGTGGATTTTAATGAACAAGAAAAGAGTGTCCAGACATCCTGTCAGAGAAAAACGAAAGAAACTTCTGCTTTGTGGGGGACGACGTCACGACTTATTGAAAATATGATACGAGGAGTTTCCCAAGGTTTTGAAAAAAAGTTAGAGCTTAATGGTGTTGGATTTAGAATGAATCTTCAGGGAGACAATCTCGTTTTTGCATTAGGATTTTCTCATCCTGTTGAGCGAAAAGTTCCCGAAGGTATTCGTGTTGAAATTAAGGATAATGTTCTTTCTGTTTTTGGTATAGATAAGCAAAAAGTGGGACAATTTTCTGCTGAAATACGCTCTCTAAAGCCTGTTGAGCCTTATAAAGGGAAAGGATTTCGGTATGTCGGAGAAATTGTAAGAAGAAAAGAAGGTAAAAAATCAGCATCCTAATGTAGAAAAAATCAGAAAAAAGATTTTTTGATAAAGAAGAAATATATGATATATAAGCAACTCCTCCATGAAAGAAGACGAAGACGAGTTAGATCTCGTATAACGGGTACCCTTGAAAGGCCTCGTCTTTGTGTTCGAAAAACACTCGTTGGTCTGTATGGTCAACTTATCGACGATACTTCTGGAAAAACACTTGCCTGGGTTGATTGGCGTGAGTTAGATAAGAAAAAGTTTTCTTCTCATAATGTTTCACGAGCCCATGCACTCGGTCTTCTTTTGGCACAAAAAGCCAAGAAAGTTACCATAGAGAAAGTAGTGTTTGATAGAGGGGGATATGCCTATCATGGAAAAGTGAAAGCATTTTCCGAAGGTGCTCGTGAGGGGGGATTACAGTTTTAAGATAATATTGTTTTTCATATGGCAAAACCACGAAAAAAATCACACCGAGAAAAACCAGAGTTTGAACAAAAACTTCTTGATTTACGTCGAGTAACACGTGTTGTTAAAGGAGGTCGTCGTTTTCGATTTCGAGCAACGGTTGTTATTGGTGATAGGAGAGGAAAAGTTGGGGTGGGTGTTTCTAAAGGAGTTGATGTAACCGATGCTATTGCTAAGGCATACGCAGGAGCAAAAAAGACTCTCATACACGTTCCTATTCTTAATGGAACTATTCCACATGATATTGAGGTAAAATTAGGAAGTGCCAAAGTTTTATTAAAACCAGCAAGTGAAGGTCGTGGACTTATTGCTGGGGGAGCTGTCCGCATTGTTGTAGATTTCGCTGGTATAAAAGATATTACAGCTAAATCATTGGGAACTTCTAACAAATTGAATGTTGCTCGAGCTACTATTCTTGCTCTTTCTCAATTACAAATGATAGAAAGAAAAAGAAAAGAAAAAAAGAATGATGTGGTTGTTCCTGAACAAAAGACACAAGAGATTCCAAAGAAAAAAGTTCAAGCACAAGAGAAGGATATGAAAAAAGTAAAAGAAGGAGAAAAAGCTCCATCTGTAAAAAAATCTTCTGCAAAAGTTTTAAAAAAGAAAATAAATAAGAAAGCTAAGTAAATGAATTAAGAAGAATAAGAGAATTTCTAAAAATAGCGTATGCAAATTCACGAGATTGTTACAGAGAGAAAGAAATCCAGAAAACGAGTAGGTCGCGGTGGAAAACGCGGTACGTATTCAGGAAGAGGCAATAAAGGACAAAAATCCCGATCAGGTGGTAATGTCGACCCTCTTTTTGAAGGAGGACGATCATCTCTTGTTGAGCGAATGAAGAAAAATCGTGGGAAAAAAGCTTTTAGTCCCAAAAAAATTACGGTAACATTTACGAAACTTGAAAAAGTTTTTGAGAATGGAGAAATTGTTTCTCTTGAGACACTCTTGGCAAAAAAGATTCTTTCGAAAAAAACATTTTCTTATGGTGCTAAAATTGTAGCAACGGGAACTCTGACAAAAAAACTTAGTGTTTCAGAAGATATTCTTCTCTCTTCTTTGGCGCAAGAAACTATTGAAAAACTTGGAGGCACGGTAGAAGAAATAGGGGAGAAAAAATAGAGATTTGCTAGAGAGTTTTTTATAAAAATAGCTTTTTTTAAAAAAATACTCTATACTTGTCTTGAAAGTTTTGATTTGAAAAAAATAATTACATGGAAAAGATTTTTCGTATCTTTCAAGTTTCTGATATTAGAAATAAGATTCTCTTCGTACTCGCTCTTTTGGTGGTGTACCGTTTAGCTGCCAACATTCCTCTTCCTGGTGTTGATATAGAACGAGTGCAATCTTTATTCGAAAATAATCAAATTTTAGGTTTGCTTAATATTTTTTCTGGAGGAGGTCTTTCGAATATTTCTATTGTTCTTTTGGGAATTGGCCCCTACATAACGGCTTCTATTATTATGCAGGTACTTACTATGGTAGTACCTCAGCTTGAGCAAATGTATAAAGAAGAAGGAGAAGCTGGCCGACAAAAGTTTACGATGATTACAAGAATTATCACCATTCCTCTCGCTGTGATACAGACATTTGGAATGATTTCTCTTCTTAAAGCACAACAAATTCTCATAAATCTTAGTTCTTTCGATACCCTTATTTTGGTTATTATAGCAACAGCAGGAACTATATTTCTTATGTGGCTTGGAGAGCTTATAACAGAGAAAAAAATAGGGAATGGTGTTTCTATTATGATATTTGCTGGAATTGTTGCCAGTATGCCCTCTATTCTTTCACGAGTATTTTCCACGTTTGATTCAGCAGAGCTTTTCACCTATCTCATTTTCTTAATAATAGGACTAGTGACTATTGCCGGAGTCGTATTCGTCAATGAAGGACAAAGAAATATACCTATTTCGTATGCAAAAAAAATGCACGGAGGGCGTCAATCAGGAGGATCTTCAACACATCTCCCTCTTCGAGTCAATCAAGCTGGTGTGATACCTATTATTTTTGCAGTATCTATTGTACTTTTCCCTTCTTTCGTTGGAAGTGTTTTGGCTCAATCGAGTAATACTACCCTTGCTTCAGCAGGATCCTTTCTTACCTCGGTGTTTCAAGATCAATTGATATATGGAATAGTATATTTCACGCTTGTTATACTCTTTACCTATTTTTACACAGCGGTTGTTTTTGATCCTAAAAAAATAGCAGAAAATCTTCAAAAGCAAGGAGGATTTATTCCTGGTATACGACCAGGGAAGAATACACAAGAATATCTTGGTCGGATAACAAGACGTATAACGCTTTTCGGTTCAATTTTCCTTGGGAGCATAGCCGTTCTTCCCATTGTTGTTCAGGGATTTACCAATATCTCAACCCTTACGCTTGGGGGAACGAGTATCCTTATTGCTGTTTCTGTTGTTATCGAAATGGTAAAACAAATGGAAAGCCAACTTGTTATGCGTCGTTACGATATTTATTAATTTTTTCTAATGAACGAAGAAAAATTTGGAATAGTTATCTTGGGACCCCCTGGATCTGGAAAGGGTACTCAAGCACGTTGTTTGTCAAGTTTATTCCGACTTAAACATATAGATGTTGGAAGAGAACTTCGTCGTGTAGCAGAAGAAAAGACTTCGCTTGGTTTGCATATTAATACATTAATTTATAAGGAAAAAGTACTTGTTCCTGACGACCTTGTTTTGAAAATTTTGCAAAACGCTTTTGAGCCGATATCTTTTTTTTCTGGAGTTATTCTTGATGGAGCACCTCGCCATAAAGATCAAATACAAAGTATAGAACATTTTTTGCAACAATTGGGAGTTCCTATACTGTGCGCTCTCTCTATACGAGTAGATGAAACATTGCTCGTAGAGCGTATAAAAAATCGTTATTTTTGTCCTCGTTGTATTAGTTTTTATATAAATGGAATAGATATTCAGGATGCTACAAAAGATCTTTGTCCTAAATGCAGATATCCTTTGGAACGAAGGAAAGATGATACCGCTGAGGGAGTAAAAAAGCGTCTCGAAATATTTTCCAAAGAAACACAATTGGTCATTGAAGAATATCGGAAGCAAAAAAGACTCATAGAAATTGATGGAGAGGATGAGCCTGATATAGTTTGCTCTTTGGCGCACAAAGAATTATTGAAAATGATTCAAGAAAAATATGCGAATAAAAACACAGCGTGAAATTCAACTCCTTAAAGAAGGAGGAAAGCGACTTCGAGACATTCTTTCTTTTCTCATTCAAAAGGTTGAGGTTGGTATTCCTACCTATGATCTCGACATCCTTGCTCGAGAGAAAATCGCTCAACAGGGAGGAAAGCCATCTTTTCTGTACTATGGTAAAGAATTCGGAAATCCTTTTCCTTCAGCTGTATGTGTCTCTCTTAATGAGGAGGTTGTCCATGGTATTCCAAAAAAAGAAAGAATTATTCAAGAAGGGGATATTGTTTCTCTCGATATTGGTATGTGGTATGAAGGTTTAGCAACTGATACCGCAAGAACAACCATCGTAGGTAAGACATCCTCAGATATTTTGCGTTTAGTAGAAGGCACAAGAGAGTCTCTTGATGCTGGAATAACTACTATACGAGAAGGATCTTCTCTCCGTGATTTTGCACGAGCAGTAGAAAATATTGCCAAAAAACATTCTTTAGGAGTAGTGAGAGATCTTGTGGGACATGGTGTGGGGCATGAAGTACACGAACCTCCTCAGATTGCAAATTATGTTGCGGGAGCTTCTGGAGAAAAGTTTGAAGCGGGGATGGTGGTCGCTCTTGAACCTATGTTTACTCTGGGAACATGGAAAGTTAATGTTCTTGATGATGAATGGACATTTGTCACTCAGGATGGCTCTATGAGTGCTCATTTTGAAGATACGGTAGTGGTGACAAAGAAGGGGGTTGAAATTATTACTCGATAGTCTCTATGCACAGTGTTTATAGAAAAAAAAAGAAAAAACATATGAAGTATCAAACGCATGAATTTGATAGGGCTGAATTTATGGGTATTGATTGGGGAAAAAGTGATATTGGCATAGCACTTGCTGATGGAAAAATGCGTATAGCTTTTGCGTATACTACTTTGGAAAATACTTATCACACAATTGATCTTTTAGGGAAACTTATTCGAGAGAAAGAAGTAAAAACGGTTGTCATTGGCATTCCTTCTCCTATTAATCGGGGGGAAGTTGTGTATGATGGAGAAAAGCTTGGAGAAATTTTAGAACATAATTATGGTGTAGTTGTGCACTATCAAAATGAAATGTTTTCTACCAAGCTTGCACAAACACACCTTATACAAAAAGGAATACACGGAATAGAGCGTTACGATGATCAAGAGGCTGCGAGAATTATTCTGCAAGACTGGCTTGAGAGAAAAACTTTAGACTAGGAGTTTTTTAGAAATACCAAAAAAATGTAAAAAGCATTTTTCTCAGGTCTGCAGATTTTTATAGAAAATATTTGTGAAGATTTATCTTTGATATTTTTCGTTTGCTATAAACTATGTTTGCGGTATGATAGATGAGGCTTCTTGTGTCTTATTGTATAATCTCAAAGTATATGGAATCAAATATCCGAAAGATACTGGAAAAAATGGAGCAACTTAATAATGCCCTCAAAAAAGAATATTTTCGACTTTCTCGTAGATATGGATTTTCAGTGAAAGAAAAACATATTATTTTTCTCAAAAAATTTCGAGAAAAAAATAAGCTATTTCGTATTCCTGCTTGGAAATATATTGTTCCCAAAAATATTCGTCATCTCCTTTCCCTTCCCTTTATTTACGCTATGATCTTCCCTGCACTTTTTTTGGATATTTCTGTTTCAGTATATCAATGGGTAGCTTTTTCTCTCTACGGGATCCCTAAAGTAAAAAGAGGTGATTATATACAATATGATAGAAGATTCCTCGATTATCTCAATTGGATTGAAAAAATACATTGTTTATACTGTAGCTATGTAAACGGTCTTTTTGCCTATGCACTAGAAATATCAGCCAGAACAGAACGATATTGGTGTCCGATAAAATCAGCAACAAAACCAAAATTTTATCATTCATGGTACAAAGATTTTGCTGATTATGGAAATCCTCACGAGTGGAAAGAAAAGGTGCAAAAAAAAGAAGCTTTTATTTCTAAGGATCAAGATCTTTCGGTATGAATCAACAGACAGCTCTTGAAATTCTCAAGAGTGGAAAAAATGTTTTTCTTACTGGATCAGCAGGTTCGGGAAAAACACATACGCTCAATACCTATATTCATTTTTTGCGTTCACAAGGAGCTGATGTCGCTGTGACGGCCTCTACAGGCATTGCTTCTACACATTTAGGTGGGAGGACTATTCATTCGTGGTCAGGTATTGGTATAAGAGATCATATAACACCAGCACAAGCTCGAGAAATTATTTCTCATAAACGACTCAGAAAAAGATTAAGAAAAATCAACACATTGATCATAGATGAAATCTCTATGATTGATGCTCGGGTGCTTAATATGGTAGAGTGTATGCTCAAGGAGGGGAGGAAAAAACCACTCGAGCCTTTTGGTGGGGTACAGATTGTGGTATGCGGAGATTTTTTCCAACTTCCTCCTGTTGTTTCTTCGCAAAAAAAGATGAACGTTTCTCTTTTTGGTCAAGAGAGTGAATCAGTTTTTGCCTATACAGCAAGATCATGGCAAGAAGCTTGTTTTTCTGTTTGTTATTTAGATGAGCAGTACCGTCATACCAAAGGAGATTTCTTCGATATTCTCAATGCTATCAGATCAGGAAAAGGTGAAGAAAAAGCACAATCTCGATTGGAAGATCTTGTGGGGAGAGTATTGGAACGTTCAGATGACATCACTCATCTGTATACACATAATTTTGATGTTGATCGCATCAATGAAGCCAGACTTCGTATGATTTCAGCACCATCGAAACGATACAGGATGAAATCTTTGGGAAGAGTTCCCTTGGTGGCAAGTTTAAAACAATCATGTTTGGCGCAGGAGGAATGTATTGTAAAAGAAGGCGCTTCGGTTATGTTTGTAAAAAATGATGTTGAAGGAAAGTATGTCAATGGCACTTTGGGTATAGTAACGGGATTTGATGACGAGCACTTTCCTATTGTGACTACACGATCAGGAGTAGATATTATTGCTCGTCCTCAGGCATGGCAATTAGAAGAAGAAGAGGTTGTTCTGGCTGAAATACGACAAATTCCTCTTCGTCTTGCTTGGGCAATAACTATTCACAAAAGTCAGGGAATGACCTTGGACGCTGCAAAAATGGATCTTTCAAAAGCATTTGTTCCTGGTATGGGCTATGTGGCTCTTTCGCGGGTTCGTTCTTTGGAGGGACTAGAACTTCTCGGAATAAATAAAGAAGCTCTGTGTGTACACCCTGATGTTTTGGAACAAGACAAGGAATTTTTCAAAGATTCTCAAGAAGAGGAATTGTCGTGGAAAGAACTTCCTTCAGAAATAAAAAAACAAAAACAACGATTTTTCAAACGTACATTTTCAGGAAAAAAGAAAGACATTTTTTAGTAAGAAAGAAGCTTTTTATGAGAGGTTGTCTATATAGATGTATAAGGATTTGACATTATCTGTTGTTGTCTTTATACTTTTAACGTAAGAAGTAGTACTTCCTTTTTTATGTTTTTGCAAAAAACAAATACTATAAGGAGACCTTGGAGAATAGGAATAATGCAAATGGTGTACATTTTTTTACCCATCGGTTTCTTTGGTGGTATTGGGTGGTTTATAGATACTCTTGGAGGTTCAAAACCTCTTTTTTTACTCATCGGGATTGGTTTAGCTTTTTTTATTACGAATATACTTTTTTATTTTCAATTTCGAGCGCTTTCTTCTGAAATGGAAAAAATATCTTCAGAAAGTGTTAAGAAAAAAGAAAATATTTCTGATAAAAATGATTAAAAATATGTTGAAGCGAAAATCAAGTCGATTAACCTTTATTTTCATCCTTCTTCTTTTAGTAGCATCTTTTTTTCTAGAAAAGTCAGGAACATCTTCTTCTCAAGAGGGGCTACACGTTTCTCTTGCTCCGGAGATAATTTTTTCATTAGGAACATTTCCTATTACAAATACAGAACTGTGGCAATTTAGTCTTTCTCTCGTTTTGATTTTTGGAGCATTATATATTGCCAAAAACAAAAAAATGATTCCCGGAGGATTCCAGAATTTTGTAGAACTTCTTATCGAAAATGGATACGAAGTCGTTCTTTCTATGATGGCAAGAGATGAAAAGCGTGCCAAAAGAACGTTTCCTCTCGTTTTCACTATGTTCCTTTTCATTCTTCTGGCAAATCTTTTTACTTTTTTGCCTGGAGCGGGGGCGATTACAAGTGGGGATATTCCTCTATTTAGGGCGGTAACGAGTGATTACGGTTTGGTATTTGTACTTACCATTATAGCTCTTGTTGTCGTGCAGGTTGTGGCTATTGTTACTAATGGTCCCTTTGGATATCTCAAACAGTTTATTGATGTCTCTAGTCCTTTGAATTTTATTTTGGGTATTATGAATCTCATAGGAGAGATCGCCAAAATCCTTTCCCTCTCTTTTCGTCTTTTCGGTAATATGTTTGCAGCTGAAGTATTGGGAGCGGTAATGCTTTTTTTGATGCCCTTTTTTATACCTCTTCCTTTTATGTTTCTTGGTCTTATAACGGCTGTTATACAAGCGGTTGTTTTCGCTCTTCTTACGACTATATTTATCGCTATGGCATCTGAATTACCTGAAGAAAAAAGAGCTACCTAACGTTATATCCGCAAAGAGTCTTTTGGGACTTTTGACGGAGATTGCGTTTTGTCGAAAGCGTGTATCCAGTAATTTGTAAATAATATAAACGTATGGAAGTTGAAGCAGCCAAAGCATTGGCAGCAGGTCTTGCTATCGGTATTGGTGCCGTAGGATCTGCAGTTGGAGAAGGTATTATCGCTGGAAAGGCGATGGAAGCTATTGGTCGAAATCCTGAAGTAAGAGACAAAATAACGACATTGATGTTTGTAACTATGGCTATAGCGGAGTCGACTGCTATTTATGCTTTGGTTATATCACTTATATTATTGTTTGGATAAAGCGTTTCGACTATGGAACTTTTCTATGCACTTGGTTTAGACGTTCGAATACTTTTGGCACAGTTTATTAACTTTGCTATTTTGGTTTTTGTATTGTATCGATTTGCGTATAAACCAATTTTTAATGTTTTAGAAGAAAGAAAGAGAAAGATTCAAGAGGGGGTAGAAAAATCCGAACGTGCAGAAAAAACTCTTGAAGAGGCGCATCAAAA
Source organism: Candidatus Moraniibacteriota bacterium (assembly GCA_018401135.1). Taxonomy (GTDB): domain Bacteria; phylum Patescibacteriota; class Minisyncoccia; order Moranbacterales; genus M50B92. The sequence goes on from JAGYLL010000001.1 coordinate 44,835, forward strand.
ATCAGCAGAAATTATCAAGCAGGCAAAAAAAGAAGCAAAAGAAATCGTTGAAAAAGCTTCTCGAACAGCACAGTCTCAGAGAGAAGATCTCCTCTCGGTTACGAAGGGAGATATCGACGAAATGATGAAAAAGGCACAAAAAGAGATTTCTGATGAAAAAAAACATCTTTTGGAAGATATTCGAAAAGATATCGTACGTTTGATCCTTCTCTCTGTCGAGAAAATTTTACAAAAAGATATGAGTGAGAGTGATCGAAGAGTATTTACTGAGAAAGCACTCGAAGATTTTAATGAGTATTCCAAAAGAATATGAAAATAACTCCCTTACAATATGCGCGCGTTCTTTTCGAAGTAACAAACGGTAAAGAAATGAAAATGCAGAAAGAGAACATTATTTCTTTTGTTAAAATCTTGAGAAGATATCATCATATAAAGTATATACATAAAATTCTCTATTTTTATGAGGATATTTGTAAGAGAGAGTTGGGATATCTGCAAGTAGATCTTTACTCCCATTCTTTTTTGGAAGGAAAGCAAAGAGATCAATTGCAATCAATAATCAAAGCTCAATACACAAAAGGTGGGAATGTTTCTTTGAAAGAACAAAAAGATGAAAAGATTCTCGGTGGTTTTATAGCAGAAATTGCCAATACTCGTTATGAGAGAAGTATCGCAGGAGCATTCGGACAATTTCGAGATTATATAGAGAAAAAATAAGGAAAGAATTTTTGAATAATGAATAAAAATCATATGTATGAAGAATAATGATGAACGACAATTTATCATTCAAGAACTTAAACGTGAAATCGAGGGATTTTCTTCTCAGGTTACCCAAGAATCCGTAGGAAAAGTCCTTGAGTCAGGAGATGGAATTGTAAGAGCTTCAGGTTTAGGAGGAGTTTCTTCTCTGGAGTCGGTTCTTTTCGAAAACGGAACCCCTGGTGTGGTATTGAATTTGGAAGAGGGTCAGGTAGGTATTATGGCACTTGGAGATATTTCTGATGTAAAAGAAGGAGATTCCGTAAAAGCAACAGGAAAAATTCTTTCTCTTATGGCAGGGGAAGCTCTTTTGGGAAGAGTGGTAGATTCTCTTGGAAATGAGAAAGATGGCAAGGGGGATATTATAGGAGGATTGCGTATGCCTTTGGAAAAAGTTGCTCCAGGTGTTATTACTCGTGAAGCAGTAAATGTACCTGTTCAAACAGGTATTAAAGCCATTGATACGATGATTCCTATTGGGCGTGGCCAACGGGAACTTATTATTGGAGATCGACAAACAGGAAAAACAGCGATTGCTCTGGATACCATTATGAATCAGAAGGGCTTAGATATGATTTGTGTCTATGTGGCTATAGGTCAAAAAGAATCCAAAACAGCAACTATAGTTTCGGAACTTGAAAAATATGGAGCGATGGAATATACCGTTGTCGTTTCAGCAGGTGCTTCTGAACCAGCAAGTTTTTCTTATCTCGCTCCTTATGCAGGATGTGCTATCGCTGAATATTTTATGGCGCAAGGGAAAGATGTCCTTATTGTGTACGATGATCTTTCTCGTCATGCATGGGCATATCGTCAAATATCCCTTCTTCTTCGTCGTCCACCAGGAAGAGAGGCATACCCTGGAGACGTTTTCTATTTGCATTCTCGGCTTTTGGAGCGAAGTGCTCGTTTGAATAAAAATTTTGGTGGAGGTTCTATTACAGCTCTTCCTATTATTGAAACACAAGCAGGGGATGTGAGTGCCTATATTCCCACCAATGTTATCTCTATTACTGACGGACAGATTTATCTAGAGAGTAATTTATTTTATAAAGGTGTTCGTCCAGCTGTTAATGTGGGACTTTCTGTTTCTCGTGTAGGTTCTTCTGCGCAGATTAAAGCTATGAAGCAGGTTGCTGGACAGATTCGACTTGACCTTGCTCAGTATCGAGAATTGGAAGCCTTTGCTCAATTTGGATCTGATCTTGATGAAAAAACAAGAAAGCAACTTGATAGAGGAAAGAGAACGGTGGAAATCTTGAAGCAAAAAGCATTCTCTCCTTTACCGGTAGAACATCAAGTAGTTGTACTTTTTGCACTTGTTAATGGGTATCTGGATGATGTTTCGGAGAAAAAAATAGGTGTGTGGGAAGAGGAATTTCTTGGATATATGAAAGGACAAGGAAAGAATGTTCTCGATGCTATTGTTTCAGAAAAAATTATTTCCGACACGACCAAAGAACTTCTCGAAAAGCATATAAAGGATTTTAAGGAAATTTACCAAGACTAAAATATATGAGTGGCGCAAGAGAAATTAAATCACGAGTAAATTCTATACAAAGCACGCGAAAGGTTACAAAAGCCATGCAAATGGTTTCAACGGCTAAAATGCGACGAGCAGTAAATGAAGTTATTCATATCCGTCCATATGCTCACGGAGCATGGAGTGTTTTGGCAAATCTTTCTCGAGCCGTAAAATCATCAAGGAATCCTCTTTTGCAAAAGCGAGAAGTAAAGAAAGTACTCATTATCCTTATTACTTCCAACAGAGGTTTATGTGGAGGATTTAATACAAAAATCTCCAAGATGTTTTCTTCATATCTAGAAGATATACTTTCTTTGAAACGAGTAGGAAAGGTAAAGAATGAAGAAAAAAAGACGAAAGAGAAGATTGTGGTAGATGTTCTTTCCGTAGGAAAAAAGGGTGAAAAAATGGCTCTTTCTCATGGACTCCATCTCGTTGCTTCTTTCCCTGATCTTATGCATACACCTTCTTTTGAAGAAAGTCGTTTGGTTGCAAATATGGCAATAGAGGGATTTGAAAAGAAAGAATGTGATAAGGTTTGTGTTATCTATACGGATTATGTAAGTTCATTGGTTCAACAAACAAAAATTCGTCAAATTCTTCCTCTTGATGTTGAAGAATTCGAAAAGCAACTTGCTGAGATGGATATACTTGCCAAAGAGTATGCTATGCCTGAAAAGCCTTTTGAATACACCATAGAACCTTCTCCTGAGAAAGTTCTTGAGGTGCTCATTCCTTCTCTGATTCGTACGATGGTATATCATATGACTTTGGAATCAAATGCTTCCAAAGAGGCTTCTCGAATGATAGCTATGAAAAATGCAACGGATGCTGCTGGGGAAATTGCTGATGAACTAACACTTGTCTATAATAGAGTACGTCAATCAAAAATTACACAAGAAATTGCAGAGATTAGTGCTGGTCGAGCCGCACTCGAGGAATAAATGTAAAGAATAATATTTACTATATATGCAAACGGGAAAAATTGTTCAAGTCATAGGGCCTGTTGTCGATGTTGCTTTCGAAGAGGCGATGCCAAAAATATATGAAGCTCTAGAAATTCGTAGAGAAGGAGAAAATGTTTTAGTTTTGGAGGTCCATCAACATATTGGAGGTGGTCGTGTTCGATGTGTAGCTATGTCTTCTACAGACGGACTTTCTCGTGGTGTGGAAGTTGTTTCGATGGGAAATCCTATTCAAGTTCCTGTGGGAAAAGCAGTGCTTGGAAGAATGTTTGATCTTTTGGGAAACACTATCGACCAAGGAGAAAAAATGAAAGTGACAAAGAAAAAATCCATTCATCGCAAAGCTCCAAGTTTTCAAGAACAAGCAGAGAATGTTGAAATCTTTGAGACGGGTATCAAATCTATTGATCTTATTTGTCCTTTTGTAAAAGGGGGAAAAGTTGGACTCTTCGGTGGCGCTGGAGTAGGAAAAACAGTTATTATTCAAGAGCTTATTCGTAATATTGCCCAAGAGCATGGGGGATACAGTGTGTTTGCAGGAGTGGGAGAGCGTACTCGAGAAGGAAATGACCTCTATCACGAAATGAAAGACTCTGGAGTACTTGATAAAACAGCATTGGTCTTTGGTCAAATGAATGAACCACCAGGAGCTCGTCAACGAGTAGCACTCAGTGCACTTACTATGGCAGAAGAATTTCGTGATGAAGAAGGAAAAGATGTTCTTTTCTTTGTCGATAATATTTTCCGATTTACCCAAGCAGGGTCAGAGGTTTCAGCATTGCTTGGAAGAATTCCTTCTGCGGTAGGATACCAGCCAACTTTGGCAGAAGAAATGGGTCAATTACAAGAACGTATTACTTCTACAAAAAAAGGCTCTATAACCTCTGTTCAAGCCGTGTATGTTCCTGCTGATGATTTGACTGATCCAGCACCAGCAACAACATTTGCTCACCTCGATTCTACGGTGGTACTTTCGAGAGCTTTATCTGAACTGGGAATTTATCCTGCTGTTGATCCTTTGGATTCAACTTCTACTATACTTGAGCCAAAAATAGTAGGACAGGAACATTATGAAGTAGCAAGAAAAGTCCAGCAAATGCTTCAGAGATACAAAGATCTTCAAGATATTATTGCTATTTTGGGTATGGATGAATTGAGTGATGAAGATAAAATAACCGTTTCTCGTGCTCGAAAGATTCAAAAATTTCTTTCACAACCATTCTTTGTAGCTGAACAATTTACAGGTCGTAAGGGAAAGTATGTAAAGCGAGAAGATACTATACGAGGATTCAAAATGATTGTAGAAGGGGAGCTTGACGATGTTTCTGAACAGGATCTCTATATGAAAGGATCTATTGATGAAGTTTTGGAAGAAAAGAAAGCTACCAAAAAGAAGTAAAGAAAAAGTATGAAGACACTCACTTTTTATCTTGCAACACCTGAAAGGAAGGTCTATGAAAAAAAGGCTACACAGATAACCCTCCCTGTTTTGGAGGGAGAAATAACGGTTCTTCCTGATCATATTCCCTATATAGGAGCTTTAAAGGCTGGGGAAATAATGGTACAATTTGAAGACGGATCTCAAGATTTTATAGCTATCTCAGGTGGCTTTATCGAATTTAGTAAAAATCGTTTAGCAGTATTGGTAGACACCGCAGAAAGAGCGGAAGAAATAGATGAAGAGCGGGTCAAAAAAGCTATTGATCGTGCTAAAGAGGCCAAGGAAAAGAAACAACTTAATGAAACGGAATATGCTCTTTTGGCTTCTAAACTCGAAAAAGAATTTGCTCGTCTTCGGGTAGTGCGAAGAAAAAAATAATTTTTGTGAAGTAAAAAAATAAAAAGATTGTGTATGGAGGGCATTATCGAAAATTTGAAAATCTCTTCAGAGATATTTTTGGGAGACCTTTCTCTTTTTGGCGCGATCCTCCTTCTCTTTCTTTTTCTTATTTTTGTCGTAGGGAGATATAGGATAGTACATTTTGTTCTCAATACCTATATCGCACTGGGATTCGTTCTTATTCTTCCAAAGGAAATACTCCTATCTTCATCTTTTGTTTCTCTTATTGTTTTTTTTGCTGTACTAAGTATACTCACACTTCTTGGAGAAAAAATATTTGATATTCATACGAGAGTTTCCACGTATAATTGGTTTTCGATAAGTGTTCTCGGTGTATCTATTTCTGCTCTTATTTGTGGAATATTTTTTCGATGGCTTCCTCGAGATGTGTTTTTGTGGGAAATGTTTTCTTCGAGAAGTATAGGGTATTTTAGTGGAGAGTGGTCTTTGGTTTTTTGGTTTGTCGTGCCTCTTGTATTTCTCTTTGTTCTTGGTCTAAGGAGGTGATATTGACTTTTTAGTACTTCCTGATACACTTTGAAACGAGTTAAGAGAAAAAATATAAAATTGTGGTTATTCGGGCGCATAGCTCAGTCGGTAGAGCAGTTGCCTTTTAAGCAAACGGTCGGGGGTTCGAATCCCTCTGCGCCCACACTATTTCCTGAAACTTCCTTGGGATTCGAAGGGTAGTATAAAAAAGCAAACTGCTTTGCTTTTTTAGACACCCAGGCTTTGGAGGAGGAAACGAGGCTTGTGCCGTAGGCACGACGAGTGACGGGGGAAAAGGAATCCCTCTGCGCCCACACTATTTCCTGAAACTTCCTTGGGATTCGAAGGGTAGTATAAAAATACAAAAAAAGGGATTTCATTATGAAATCCCTTTTTTAAAAATACAACTAGTTCATTTGATGTCCTTTCCCTTGACCATTTCCATAACCTTGTCCATCTCGAGATCCTTGTTTTTTTCCTTGTCCTAAACCAAGTTCTTCTCGAAGAGCATTAGCTTCATCAACTTTTCCTTCTTCCATAAGAGTGTGCATCTCAGAAAACTTTCCAAAATTATCTTCATTGATAACTTCGATAACACGACCCTTTCCCACCATAAGACCTTTCCATGTTTCGTAGTCATTGCTTTTGAAAGCTTTCTGCATTTGCTCGTGCCTTTCTGGAGTATAGGAGGGACCTGTTGTAGTAGGATCTCCTTGATAGGCTAATGTTTGTGCTGAATATGCAGTTATTCCTGCGATACTTAGACCCAAAATTCCTAAGAGAACATTTCTTTTTTTCATATACCTTTTTTTAAATTATAAAACGTAAATACTGCCGGCACTTTCTAGTACGCATACTTTTTGGAAAAAATTCACTTTGTTAGTAAATCCTTGCCTATGACTTTATGAAAAAATTTTCTCTCCTTGCGTATTTTTATAAAATATGGTATAAAGAAAGTGCTCGGAAACCGTAAAAGGAGAAGTAGCATGTTATGGTTCTGCAATCCTTTCGTTTGTGGCTCCATTATGTGGTATGGAACCGCCGCATGGATGGTGAATTGCACCTTCCAATCAAGTCTTATTCTTAATAATAAAAAGGAGAAAACGATTTGAAGGCATTCTTTTTGTGGTCGCGGGTCTTTCTGAATAAGAAAGACCCGCATATTTTTTTTGGAAGGAACTTTATGAAACATCGTGTTGATCAATTTGAATTACTTTGGAAAAATGCTCCATCTTTTAGAAAAAAGCAATTTCTCGAGGCATTGTTTTCTGAAACATTTTTGGATTTTCAGTCAGTTTCTGTTTTTCCAAAAGAGAAAAGAGAGTCTCTAGCAGAAAATATACCTTGGATGATGTGGAAGAAAAAATATATATTTTCAGCTAAAGCGAAAGATACATACAAAGCACTTCTCGTTTCTCCTGATGACGGTGTCTCTATAGAGACTGTTTTGATGAAAAATGCTCGGGGTCATTGGACGGTATGTGTTTCTTCTCAAGTTGGATGTGCTATGAAATGTTCATTTTGTGCTACAGGAACGATGGGTTTTTCGAGAAATCTTTTTTGTGATGAAATTGTAGACCAGTATCGATTTTGGAAACTTTTTTTGCGAGAAAAGAGTATCGAAGGAGAAATTACAAATATTGTGTATATGGGTATGGGAGAACCTCTCGCAAACTATGAAGAGGTGCGATCTTCCCTTCAGATGTTTCTTGAATATGCTGAGATAGGACTTACAAGAATAACAGTTTCTACGGTAGGAATGCTTCCTGCGCTCAACAGGCTTCTCGAAGATCCTCTTTGGCCATCTGTTCGTCTGGCAGTATCACTCCATAGCGCTGATGAGAAGACAAGAAAAAATCTTATGCCGACTTCGTATGATGGTTTTTTGGAAGATCTTTTTATGTGGGCAAAAAAATATTTTCTTTTGTATCCTGAACGTCGAAGACATCTTACTTTTGAGTATGTTGTGTTGGGAGGAGTCAATGACACCAAAGAACATGCAGAAAAACTTGCTTTGTTTGCACAAAGACTCGGAAAGGTTCGTATCAATCTCATACCGTGGAATGCTACTGGAGGACATTTTCACTCAAGTGTAAATGTAGAAGCTTTTCAATCATATATAAAGAAACAAGGTATAGTCGTTACGATCCGTCGTGCTATGGGAGCTGATATCTCTGGTGCGTGTGGACAGCTGGTGGTGGACAAAAAGAGCTAAAAAGATTGTCCAAAATGAGGAAAAATACAAAGGTATTTCACACCCACAGAAAACTTGATAAAAAATAAAAAAGAGTATACTATGTGGGAGAGAGAATCTGGGCCCGTAGCTTAGTTGGTAGAGCGCCTCGCTTGCACCGAGGAGGTCAGCGGTTCGAGTCCGCTCGGGTCCACATAATGAGTTTGAAACTATGAAAAATATTTTCAAACTTCTCTTTTTATTTTGGGGAATAGCCAAGTGGTAAGGCAACGGGTTCTGGTCCCGTGATCGGGGGTCCGAATCCCTCTTCCCCAGCCACGTCGTTCGCGAACGACGTGGCCAGCAAAAAACTGGTCACGTCCTTAGGTTTCCCTATACACGTCGTTTGCCAGCGACGTGGTAAACAAAAAACTGGTCACGTCTCTCTATTTTCTATCATATACTCGATAATATCTCGTATAACATTTCTTGTTTGTCCGTGATGAGGATTGTAGTGAATATAGAGATCAGGCTTTCCATTTATCTCTAGAATAGAGAATGTTTCTTGATCAGGACTCTGGGAGATATCATCGCAAATAACATCTATACCTACAAGGCTTTTTCCTACCGCTTTTGATGCCAGAGCGCATATTTTTTCAATTTCTTTGTGTACTTTGGAAGTAACATTTCTTGTTTCTCCTCCTTCTGCAAGGCTGGAGCTTCTTTTTATATGAACAATGATGTCTTTGGGGATGATACTTTCCAAAGTATAGTCTTGATCAGTGATTATTTTCGTAAAAACTGTATCAAAAAGTGTTTTTTTCTCGGTTGTTTTTTGTTTTTCTTTGATAAGCTCTTGTAGGGTAGAGGCACCATTTCCCATAACATAAGGAGGTATCATTTCCAGTGCTCCGATAACTTTTGTATCCAAGAAAAGAAGGCGATATTCTTTTCCATAGATCATTTCTTGCGCTATCATACTTCGGTAGCGAGGAAGCTCTTTTTCGATAAGAAGGAATGCTTCATCTGGATTTTTGACAAAAGGAAAAATTCCTTTGCTGTGAGATCCTTGAGCGTCTTTTATTATGATAGGGTACGATAGGGTATTGAGCTTTTGTTGAGCAATTTCTCGTTTATAGGTTTTTTTGTAGAAACATTCTGTGTGTGGAGTGGGTAAATTATGTGTCTGAAGAAGTTTGTAGGTAATATCTTTGCAACGAGTAAGTTGTCTACTCACGGAAGATTGACGTGAGAGAGAAATTTTATTTTCAATAAGAATGCGTTTTTTTCCAGGAAAATTAATATAAAAACAGCCTCTTTCGGGAATAAATTCTTCGATAGAGCCACCCATTTCGAGTACCGTTTTTTTTATAAGAGAAAGATTTTTTTGCATATATAAAAATGATTAAGAAATGAGATGAACTCTTTGTGACAAGTGATAGAAAATAAAAAACGGACTGTAGTAAGGAGGTTTGTCCGTAAAAGGTTTCTTTATAAGATAAAGAAAGAGGAATACGAGGCGTTTCTTAGTAAGAATATATTACCTTTCCACTATACAACAAAAAATATCCTTTGTAAATACCTTATTCTTACATAAAACATTGACTTTTTTATGAAAATGTGCTATAGTTTTTTGTTCCGTTTATTTTTGCGGAAGAGTTCGGTGAGGAAAGAAAATCTCACCGTATGTTTTACTAAAATAGAGAATTAAGATGAGTAGAACAGTTCTTTGTTTGTTTTTCGCACTTTTTGCCTCGTTGGTTTTCTCCGCGGAAAACCCCACCCCAGAAGAAATGGAATTTCTTTGGAAAGAGTATTTTCTGGAAAAAATAGCAGATACTGAGCCTTTCGAGGATAGTTACGAGATGTTTCAGTGTATGCAAGTTGATATGTCGGCTTGCGACGAACTGGGTATCGAAACTTTTAAAGGATATATTTTCGGGACGTGTCTCGGAATATACACGAGGGATTGGAGTAAAGACCGAAAAGAAAAAGAAGTTGCCTATCGGTGTATGAAAACGATATATATACTGAAGGAGGCGGAAGAATAAAGAAGAAAATACAAAAAAATGAATTTTGGATTTCCCCGAACGTTTAAGGCGTTCGGGTTTTTTTATGCACCTTTTTCTTCTTCACGAAACCACATAGTATATACGACAGGAATAAAGAAAAGCATTATGGTTCCCGAAAAAACAAGTCCAGAGATGATAGCTCCGCCAAGTCCTTGCCAAAGAGGATCACTAAGCGTTATAGGAGTAAGTCCTATAATGGTGGTAAGAGAGCTGAGGAAAATAGGTTCAAGTCGACTGGCACTTGCATCGGCTATGGCCTCTGATTGTTTCATATTCATAGCAAGGTTTTGGTTTATTTTGTCCACAACGATAATAGAGTTGTTGACCACGATACCAAAAAGAGCCAAGATTCCTATAAGCGCTGGAAAGGATAGGGGTGTTCCTGTGAGGGCAAAAATGATAAACACGCCAGAAAGTGCAAGAGGAATAACGAGAAGAACGATAAGTGCTTTTCGATACGATCCGAGGTGAATAACGAGGGTAGCAAGAATAAGAATGAAAGCCAGAAGCATAGCCTGAAGAATTGATTGAATAGACTTGGCGTTTTCTTCATTCACTCCACCTGTTTTCCATTCATAGCCAGAAGGGAAAGCAAGGCTTTTTGCAAATGATTCGAGTCGAGCTCCTATTTCTGGAGTAGCATAGCCATCAAGAACAGATGCTGTTATCGTAAGTGATCGCTTGGCGTCTTCTCGGAGTATTTCTGAGGGATTAGATTGAAGTTCTAGTCGAGCAAATGAATAGAGAGATGCTCGGTCGTTATCTTGTGGAAGAGAGAGAATTCCCATATCCTTCGCATCGGTTATTTCAGAGGACATACGAAGGACGATATCTCGTTTTTCCTCAAGATCGTCTAGAGAAACATCTTTGGCAATTTCAAATCCGCGAGAAAAGGTTTCCAAAACGATACCTATGTCTTCAGGAGAATAGCCATTTTGCATCAAAATATCTTGATCGGGGACGAGGACAATTTTTGGCGGAGCTCCTTTGAGAGATTGCTCAATATTAGTCACACCTCCTGTTTGTTCCAAAAAGTCTGAAAGAGAATTGGCAAGTTCTTCGAGTACCTCTGTTTTCTCGCCAAGGAGCGTTATTTGAATGTCAGCACCAGCAGGAGGTCCTCCAGACACTTCCATTACAGAAATACGTCCATTGGGATACTCGGAATAATCTTGGCGTATAGATTGAGCTATTTCCATAGAAGAAAGTTCTCTCTCGTCTTGCTCTTTTAGTATAAGCGTGAGGAGAGATGACTCTGATGAAGAAGATCCAAATGATCCATCAGCCGACATCCCTGTTGCTGTTTGTATATGAATTTCTTGTATATCTGTATTGTGTATGAGATCTTGAGCTATTTCAATCGATTTTTCTTGTGTTTTTTGTGCGAGAATTCCTTTGGAAAGTTCTATCTGGACATAGAGAAAGTCTTGATTTTCTTTGGGGAAGAATTCATTTTTGATAAGCCCCAGAGGAAGAAGAGAGAGAGAAAAAACGAAAAGAATGATCACGAGAAAAAGTGTTTTTTTTCTTTGAGACGATTGGGTGATAATAGTAAATATAATTTTTTTGTAACGATGTGCCAGAGTATCCATACGGAAGAAACCATCAGAAAGGAGGGAAATACCCTTATTCTTCAAAAAAATGGCAGAAGATTTTTGTCGGAACGATTGTTTGAGAGAAAGAAGTATTTTTTGAGCAATAATAAATGAAGGAAATCCAAGGAGAAGAAGTGTGAAGAAAAGAGCAATGGAAAATGGTTGTGACTGAGTAAATACCCACAAAAGACTAAGTGTTCCTAGTGATAAGAGAATAATGAGAAATACTCGAACACGTTTAGGTATGGTGGGTTTGAGGAAAAGCATCATAAAAGGAAGTATGATGAGGAGTCCTACAAAAAGAGAGCTGAGAAGCGTTGCAGAAACAACGATGGGAATTGGTTTTATGAATTCGCCAATAATTCCTGTAGCAAGGAGAAGCGGGAAGAATGCCCATACTGTGGTAAGTGTGGTAACGACAAGGGTTGAACCGTAATCCCTCCACGTAAGAAGACCGGCTTCTTTGGGTGTAAAGCGACCTGATCGATAATAACTTGTAATAGCAGAAATGATAACGATAGTAACATCAACAAGAAGTCCAAGAGAGAGAAGAAGGGAAAAAAGAGAAAGAAAGTTAAGGGTTATAGAAAAGAGATCCATAACAAAAAGGGTTCCCAAAAAAGTAAGGGGAACGGTGAAGGAGGCTATAACCGCCTGACGAACACCGAAGAAAAGAAGGAGGACAATGAAAACCAAAATCATAGTTACGGAGAAGTTTCTGAAAAGGGAAGAAAATTGCTCATCGATATTGTCGGCAAGAGATGTTATAGAGTGAAGAGAAAACGTATTTTCATAGAGAGCTATTTCTTGTTCTACAAGAGACTGAACCTGTTCGTATGAAGTATCTATACGTTCTGACTTTGATTTGTATATATCGAAGGTGACTGATCTTTGTGCTTTTTGATTTTCTTGGGATAGGTAAAAAGCCTGAACGTTTTGTGGAGTATTTCGCTCGCTTATTTCGGCTATTTCTGAGAGTTGATACGATGTACCAGAAAAAGAAACTCTTGTCTGGCGAAGTTCAGAAAGTGAAGTTGCCAAAGGATCAATGGAAAGAGAAAAGGTGCTATTTTCCCCAGATATATTTCCTGCTGGTTTTGAGGAAAGTGCCGAGCTGAGTGTTCTTGCTAAAAGTGCTGGCTGTATCTGTAGAGTATTAAATATTTGAGGATCTATGGTTATTTGAATTTCTTGTTCTTCTTGTCCACGAAGAACGACACGATCTATAGGAGAGAGATTTTCTATTTTTTCTTTGAGGGTGTGAGAAAAACGAGCAAGAGAGGCGTCATCAGATTCAGAAACAATTGCGAATGTCCAAATGGGCTGATTTTCGAAATCAAGTTTTGAGACAAAAGGTGTGGAGGCGTTTTCAGGGAGATTGGTTACGGTATCAATAGCATTTTGCACATCTTGCTTTGCTCTATCGGCATCTACCGTAGAGAGAAATTGTATCGTTATAGTAGAGCTACTCGTACTCGAAGTGGATGCAAGAATATCTATTCCTGAGAGACCTTTTACAGCATTTTCAAGCGGGATGGTGAGAAGGGATTCTATATCATCTGGACCCGCACCAAAAAGAGTAGAAGATATAAAAATTATAGGAATTTCTACTTGAGGATTGAGAGTTCGTGGAATGTTAAAAAAAGAAAAAATACCTCCAGCAAAAAGAAGAAGGGTTACCAGAATAACGATACGAATATTGGTGAGATATTTTTTCGTAAAAGAAGAAATATCATTTTCTTTAAACGTAACCTTTTCTATGTAAGCAGAATCGGAGGAAGTTGATGCAGTATCTTTTTTTGACATAAAAGTAAAAGCTATTCTTGAGAAGACTTTTCTCTGAGAGGGTCACCATCGATAACATTTCTCTCGAGTATAATTTTCATATTTTCATCTATTCCTTCTTGTACTACGACATAATTTCCAAGAACTTCTCCTGTTTGTATGATGCGTGCTCGAGCTATGCCTTGGTCATCGATAAAAATAAATGCCTCATCTTGTGTTATATGAACAGCGTCAATGGGTATGAGGGGGAGAAACGTATCACCCGATATATTTTCCAGAGGGAGAATGATAGTAATGAATTCTTTGTTGGTGACGGTATCTCTCAAAGAATCAGGTAATTCGAAAAGAAGAGAAATATTGGCATTGTTGGTAGAAACGTGTGAAAGAGAGCGAAGGGTTATAGGAACTATACCATTTTCGGTTTGTGCAAAAAATGTTTCTTCTACATTTATGCGAGAAGCAATTCTCTTTGGAAGAAGTGCTGTGGCAGTAAGTTTTCCTGTTCCACTTACCGTTACCAGAGGTGTTCCCATAGTGACGGTATCACCAGCACGAACGTGAAATTTCTCTACCGTTCCAGCAAGGGGAGAGAGAGGAAAAAATCGCAATTCGTTTATTTTGGCTTGTTCTGTTTGAAGACGAGAAAGATCTCTTTCAAGGAGAATGGCTTCTTCTTGAATTTTGTATTGAGCTCGAGTTATTTTGTCTTCATCGCGAGATGTTTGAGGAGTAAATTCTTCTCTTTGTGTTTGGGGAATACTTGTTTGACGATCGAAATTTTCTTCTTGGAATTGTTGCGATCTCTCGGTAATTTCTTTGGTAAGAGTTGCAGAGTTTGAACCAAGAGCATTTTCAGAAAGGGTAAGGAGTGGAGAGCCTTTGGAAACAGAAGCTCCTTCAGAAGTTCGTAGGGTATACACAATACCAGATGTTTGTGATACTATAGTGATAACTCCTTCGTCATGAATCATTCCTGAAATTTTGAAAGAAGGTGTTTCGGTAAAAGAGAAAAAAGAAACTTCTTTTGCTGGAGGTGTTGTGACATTTTCTTCTCCTTGTGAGAGACCTTTTCTATTCCCTATGAGGATGAGAACAAAAAGAATTGCGAGAAAAAAGAAAAAAAGAAAAAAGGGACGTTTCTTGA
>JAGYLL010000010.1 GCA_018401135.1 Candidatus Moraniibacteriota bacterium
ATGATGCTATGATGGCACCGTATACTACTTACTATGCTTCTGTAGAAAAAGCTATGAATTCTGCTATAAGCTCTTGTACAGGAGGAACAGAAATGACCTCTGTGAGAACAAAGCTCAAGACAGATCTCAATGATGCATCGTCTGCTTTTAGACAAGATACTATAGAGCAAAGATCATCATTTAAGGGAGATCTCACTTCTGCTCAAAATGAATACAAAGAAGCAATTAATAAGGCTAATCTCAACTATAGAAGTGAAGTTTCACAAGCGTTGAGTGATTTGGAAGAAGTTCTCGGTGATATTTCTTCCATTACTATCACTATAGATTTTTAGAGAAATTCTTTTATGATATAAAAAAGATGCTTTCGAAAAAAAGCATCTTTTTTGTTGCTCTTTTTGGGTATTTGTCGTACAGTAGAAATATATTTGTAGAACAATATTTGTATGGATACTATGGAAAAAATAGTTTCGTTTGCCAAACGTCGTGGTTTTGTCTTTCCTTCGAGTGAGATTTATGGAGGGTTTTCGGCGGTATATGATTTTGGTCCTTATGGGGCAGAGCTTGCACGAAATATCCGTGATGCGTGGTGGAAAGCGATGGTAGATGAGCACGAGAATATCGTAGGGCTCGACAGTGCTATTTTTATGCATCCGCGTGTTTGGGAAGCGTCTGGACACGTGGGAGGGTTTAGTGATCCTCTAGCAGAATGCAAACAATGTCATAGTCGTATCAGAGTTGATCATATACTCGAAGAACAAGGAATAGTTGCTGATGAAAAAATGGGAGATGTTGAAATTAATACGCTTTTTGATAGCATACGAGGAAAAGTCACGTGTCCAAAGTGTGGAGGAAAAGATTTTTCTGAAGTAAAAAAGTTTAATCTCCTCGTTCAGTCTAATCTCGGAAACTTCACGGGAGATTGGAATAAAGAACCAACGTACCTCAGAGGGGAGACGTGTCAGGGAATTTATGTTAATTACAAAAATGTTCTCGATAGCACTCGTGTGAAAGTCCCTTTCGGCATAGCTCAAATCGGCAAAGCCTTTCGCAATGAAATTACGGCGAGGCAATTTATTTTCCGCAAACGAGAATTTGAACAAATGGAGATGCAATACTTCGTCCATCCTAATGACGCCTCAAAAGTCTATGAAGAGTGGCGAGAGAAAAGGTGGCAGTTTTATCTCGATCTTGGACTCTCTGAAAAAAAACTCAAATGGCATCAGCATGAAAATCTCGTTTTCTATGCCAAAGCTGCATGGGATATTGAATATGAATATCCTTTTGGATTCAAAGAAATGGAAGGAATTCACAATAGAAGTGATTATGATCTCACGCAACACTCGAAGTTTTCTGGAGTAGATCTCTCGTATCGTGATCCACATACCAATGAAAAATACATTCCATGGATTGTGGAAACCTCTGTGGGACTTGAGCGAATATTCTTGGCAGTACTTAGTGATGCCTACAGCGAAGAAACATTAGAAAACGGAGAGACACGAACCGTTCTTCGTCTTCCCAAAAAACTTGCCCCTGTGAAAGTGGCAGTATTTCCGCTTCTCAAAAACAAGCCCGAACTGGTCGCTAAAGCACGAGAAATTTTTGATACGCTCAAAACTCATATGCGATGCGAATTTGATGACAATGGCAACGTCGGTAAACGCTACCGAAGACAGGATGAAATCGGAACGCCATACTGTATAACGATAGACTTCGACACTTTAGAAGATAACACCGTCACGGTGAGAGATCGCGATACAATGGAACAAAAGAGGGTGAAGGTGGAGGAGTTGGGAAATGCTATGTATAACAAATAATTTCCTAAGTGAAATAGCATGGAAAATCATTTAGAGCATACCTTCAAGCTATATGCACGGACAGTCATTTTTGATGCTACTAAAAATAAAGTGCTTCTTTTGAAAAAAAAGTCCAATCAAAAAATCGGTCCTGGTGCATGGATCCTTCCTGGTGGCACTGTCGAATTTGGAGAGGATATAGAGATTGCTCTTATTAGAGAAATCGAAGAAGAAACAAACTTGAAAATTCAAAGTTTGGAATTATTTGTTACGAAAAAGATGGTTATTCAAGGAACTCATTGGCTTGGGATGTATTATCTCGGAGAAGTGTCGAATGGGGATGATTTGAAGAATATGGAACAATCGAAACACGAAACAGTACAGTTTATTCCCCTCAAAGAAGTTCCTGATCTTCGAGATTATACCGTTTTGCAATTCGTGAAAAATATCCAATCAAACAAAGAGTTTTTTGATGCTCTTGCGTGTGACTTCGAAGATCATTCTATGGGACAAGCTCTCGAAAGATATGTTTCTATGAAAATGCATCATTTGATCCGAATCAATCACGAGTGTTTTTCCCGTGTTCGGGTTATCGGAAGCTATGATCGAAGTGCTCATGTTTCGAAAGATGAAAAAAATGACAAACGTTTTAACTTTAAGAGACCAACAGCATTTCTTGATGGCGATATTCTTTATCTTTGCTGTTTTCCGTCCCGCGATTATGTGAAGCACTATGTAAATCTTATCGCTACTTACTTTCATAATATCAGGGAGAAGAAAATGGTTTCTTCCATTCATACGAGTGATCAGATTGTGTATGATGCTTTTCGATCAACCAATATAACCTCCATTCCAGAAGTCGATGTTGTGTTGTACGGCAATATTGATCATATTGGTATTTTTGAAGATAAAAAATGGGAGGGCGAGGGAGATTTCCTTTGGAAGGTTGGAATGATCGGTAAAAAACGAGTCATTTTACTTGGTTGTAAGTTTAGTATTTGGGGTGATGCAGGATATTTCTTTGTCAAATCTTTGGAACAATCAAATTCTTTCACAACTTTCGTATATATTGGAAAACTGGGAAGTCTTCAACTGGACATTCTTCCGAATATTTTCCTTGCGACAGGATCAAAGAGTTTTGTTTACGGGCAATCGATAAAGTGGAAAAATATATTTCAGGATGAAATAGCCTCTTATGAAAATATTCTCGTTGGCGACCACATTACCTGTCCATCTGTAATTGAAGAGACAAAAGAAGCTGTCGCCTCGTTTCAAAAACTTGGTATTTTTATTGATCCCGAAATTGGACATATGGCACGGGCATGCAATGAATTAGGAAGGCAATTCTCGTATTTACATATTATCTCCGATAACGTTGTCATTCCAAGAGATGAAAATCTTTCTAATGAAAGAGATGAGGTAATTCTTAAAAAAAGAAAAAAACTTTTTTTTGAAATTGGCGAGATAGTAAGAAAAACTATTGAGGAAATGGATTAGCTTTCCATAGGGCTTTTGTGGTGATGGGGAATTTTGTCTATGTATATGAAATGCGGTATACTTCTCTCATTGGATTGAGATTATATGTGACGATAGATTTTGATACTTTGGAAGACAACACCGTCACCGTGAGAGACCGAGACACAATGGAACAAAAGAGAGTAAAGGTGGAGGAGTTGGAGGGCTTTGTGAGAAAGTTTACATAAATAAGTGGTGCTATAATGCAAGAGATGAGTGGACTTCCAATGCAACCATAGAAACGAAAATCTTTCAAGTTGTTTATTTATATCTATTTTGATTGTGTTTTACACTAATTATCTAAAATTAAAGGAATATGAAGACTGATACATTCAAGATACTCTGCTTACTGGCATATTAATTATTGTCGTTGCAATTTAATGCATGCTCATTATGCAACCCCACATGGAAAGAAATGCTTATAAAGAATGTCTAGATGCCCTCTAAAAATCCCTCAGATTATTTATCCGCAAAGTCAATAAATGAAAAGGAATTTCTTCTTGAGGCATGTACAAAAGCAGAGGTGCAACTGATATTCAAGAAGAAAAATCGAAAAGAGAAGAGATAATACAAACACCCTCAATGAAGAAAGTGATCGAATATTATTGATGTTGATAAACTCTCTCTCTTTTAAGTTTTCAATAGAACAATCTTCTGATCCGTATAATGCGTATAATAATTATGGGAATAAGTTTGCGATAACGGAAAGATCCAAAATAATAATTTATCCAATTGAAAAATTAATCATTAAGATAGATTTTTTGATAGCGAAGGAAATAAATTTGATGAACATAACGAAGAATTAACAAATGTTATTTACGAAAATAGTTTCATGGATTTCATTTAGAGGAATTTTACATGAAAAAGTAGATCCAAATAGTGATTTTACCTATACTTATGAGATTATATCGGGAAAGAAGAGATAAGACGGTATCCCATTCTTATCACTCACAAAACTCGAATAATGATTTTTTATTTTTGTAAAAATTCCTTATGAATAAATACTTATCTATAAAATTTAAAAATAGAAGTTGCAAAAAACAATTGATTGTGCTTTTGAGACTACATTTTATCGAGGAAGAAGAAATTATCTCAGAAACATACATTGGGAGCTGCTTCATTGCAAATATTACACGATCTTGCCGAGAAGAAAGAAATTGATACTTATATATTTGGTGCCCAATTTTCATACCTAAATGTAGACAGAGAAAATAATAAAGAATCTAAGAAATCCCCAAAATTTTTTAAACATTCTTCCGGAGAAGATAGTGATGGATACAATAGAGTTCGTTTCTGAAATGACAGATTTTTTTCTTTTTAGATGGGTGTGAAACATATAGAAGATTAACTGATATTCGTGATCCACTTTACATTCTTTATGATATTTTGGTTTGTAAAAAATATCCAGATATTGAAATAAGTGATATCTTTATAAGAGTAGGGTTGATGAGATTATTGTGAGGAATTTCTTTTGAGAATAGAAAACTTTTTCTATTCTATTTTATTGCCAGATGAAAAGGTATTCGCCCCTTTATTAAAGCAAATACAGAAAGAAGTTAGCGCTATAAAAGATATCCTGCAATACGATTTAGAGATGAAAGATTGACTTTTTATTGAGTATGAATGAAATAAAACAGTACAAAGAAAAAGAGCCAAAACTGGAAGATCGGTTTGGACATTTCGGTATATACAGAAAAAGAAATATCAAAAATAAGAAGAAAAAGAGATTGAAAAGAGATCGAAGAATTGAAGAGAAAAAGAGAAAAATGAAAATATTTGGTTACTAGAAAAATAAAGCAGACGATTTTTTGAGTGGTTGAGCATAATATTTCTACCTCTTTCTATATTTCTATTCACTTATATATGGAGATTTTGAGGCTGGGTTTTTCACTGGTTTATTTTTCTTATTTTCCCTTTGTTTACATTTTTATTCGGGTATCTATTCATACATCTATCGGAGGGGGTGGTAAAAATATGGCTAAAAATAAGATATAAAATATGAATATAAGGGTAAAGGTAGGTTTGATTATAAACCTATGTTAAATTGGAAATAGAAAAATAAAAACTATCTTAAAGAATTTACGAGAAAGAAAAAAAAACGAAATACGTGAAAGAAAATTCAAGAGCAAAGTTCGTATAGAGCCTTTGAAAGAGAATACTCTGAGTATTGGGAGAAGAAGGTTGTTCGTCATATTCTTCTTTTGAAAGAAAGTGAGGTTTCAGGTCAGAAACAACAATCTTGATATAATAAAAATTTACAGAATATAGAACGTCTGTAGAGTGAAAATTAAAAATCTTTGACGACAAATATCATTCCTTCCTCCATATAAAGATATAAGGAGCTATACAACAAGAGAAAATCAAAAATATTTTTTCTTTGCAAGAAGAAGAGAAGGTTTTTGAAAAGAAAAAGTGAGAAGAACTTCTTTTCAGAAAGAGAAATGGAAAGTTGTGAAAGTATTTTCATGGAGAGTGTCCGAAAAGCCAAAATAGATAATGAGAAAATTCCTTCCACCTGAAAAAAAAGTATCGAACAGCAAGAAAAATTGATTGGGAAGAATTAGACAAAAACGGAAATTGACTGGACGGCGGGGGAAGAAGTGGTTGTCGGTACTCTGAAAAAGAATATCTCAGATCAATCAATCGAGAAGATTTGGCACAAAAAAGTAGAGCATCGATCCAAAGAACAAGGAGATGGGTTGGGATATGATATCCTTTCATTTTTTGACAATGGAAAAGAAAATATATCGAGGTAAAAAGGCAACATAGGAGAGTTGACGTCTTTTTATCTTTCTCGAATGAGCTGGAATTTCTCCAAGAACACAGAGAAGATGCTTGTCTATAAAATAAAAATAGCTTCTCAAAAACGAAGAAGCAACTTGCGCTGTTCTGCTGACAGAAGTGTTGAAATCTAAAGCGATAATTCCGACACAGTATTTTGTACGGATGAAGGATGTTGCTTGACAATGTATACAGTATACAGTATACTATATACTGTATACACTATAAAAAATATATGCTTTCAAATAAGGAAAAAATACTTTCTCATATTCAAAAAAATGGACAATCAAGCGTTGTTGAGCTTGTCCGTCTTTTGGATATTGAACGAGCGATGATCCATCGCCATTTGAAAAATCTTTTGGAAGAGGGTTTTATTGAAAAAAGAGGAACCTCTCCTAAAGTTCTTTATGTTATGAAAAAAGATAGTGAAAGGGAAGAAAATGAGAAAAGGGTGAGTGGTATTGAAAAAGGGATTATTGGGAAAGAAGAAGAAAAAATTATTCAAGAGAACTTTCTTTTTATTACTCCTTCAGGAAATCGACAAGAAGGATTGGATGGTTTTATCTATTGGTGTCGAGATCGAAAGTGTGATGTGAAAAAGAAAGCTATCGAGTACACAAATATATATAAAAAATATGAATCTTTTCGAAAAAATGGACTTATTCATGGTACGCAAAAATTTCAACAAACGTTTGGAAAAGATTGTGCTATGGATGATGTATATTATGCTGATGTCTATGCTTGGGAGATATTTGGAAAAACAAAGCTTGGGCAGATGCTTTTGTATGCCAAACAAAGTCAAAATAAAATAATGATGCGAGAGATTGCCAATATAATAATGCCTCATATAGATACTTTGCTAAAAAAATATTCTCCAGACGCTATTGGGTATATTCCACCTACCATTAAGCGTTCGGTACAGTTCATGGATGAATTGAAAAAAGACGTTAATATCCCTTTGCCAGAGATAAAATTTCAAAAAATTTCTGGTGAAATTAGTGTTCCTCAAAAAAGCTTGTCAAAATTAAAAGATCGTATTGAGAATGCTCGATCAAATATATTTGTAGTAGAAAAAAGATCATTTCATACGGTACTTCTTATTGATGATGCTGTTGGATCAGGGGCTACATTTCAAGAAGTTGCATTGAAATTGAAAAAAAATGCCATTGCAAAGAAAGTTATAGGGTTTGCTATTACGGGAAGCGCTAAGGGCTTTGATGTTATTAGTGAAGTATAGGAAGATTTTTTTATTACTTTGCGTTATATTTTCTCCAAAAAAGTATACAGTATACTGTATACTGTATACTAGGTAAAACTTTCTCAGAGTAACTACTTACAACAAGAAATATGATTGTAAAAGAAGATGCAAAAATGTTGTTTGATATTTATCTTTCCTTATTTCCTGAAGAAAAAAAGAGATTTTCTCTTCTTTTGGAGCAGATACAATCTGATGAAGATATATTCAGTAGGAAGAATTTTCGAGGACATATTACCGCAAGTGGATTGGTTATTTCTCCAGAGAGAAAGGTCTTGGCTCTTTTTCACAAAAAATTACAAAGATATCTTCAGCCCGGAGGACATATTGAAAACGAAGATCAGAATCTCGAAGATTCGGCAAAGCGAGAAGTGATCGAAGAGGCGGGATTAGATGACATCGCGCTTCATCCATGGCATAAAAAAACGAGATCACCGATTTTTATTGATACACATTCTATTCCCGAAAACAAGAACAAACAAGAAGGCGCGCATTATCACCACGATTTTTTGTTTATTTTTTCTGCCCAAAACGAGAGTGTTTTGCTTGATCAAAATGAAGTTTCTGACTTTGTGTGGATGGATATGGATAGTATTTTTGAGGATGATTCAAATATAGCAAAAGCTCTCAAAAAAATGAAAAAACTTGAAATACTCTAAAAAGCCATCAAACAATTGAAAAAGAAAAAAGCATGAAGCTCTGTGGTATAGTGTAGGGAGAGTGTAATAAAAATTCAAAAAACATATGCGATTTTTTGGAAATGAGAAGCCTTTGTCTCAGAAAGAACGTGAATACATAGAGAAGGCTGATCGTGATGCTCAGAAAAAAAGAGGAGAAGAAGAATATGTTCCTGTCGCAGAGCAGGATCTTTCTTGGCATTTCACACAACAAGAATGGGAAAATGAAGGGACAATGAGATATACTCTTGGCAAAACAGCCTGCTCTTTCCAGTATGATAGTAAAAAATCTCGAGCTCTGGATCTAGCGTGCAAAGACCTTGGTGTGAAACCTTTGGATGTGGGAAATAAATATAGACGAATTACTGATGTTGTTTTAGAGAGAGGAGATGCTCAATTAGCACTGCGTGACGTGTTGCGTGAGGCGGAAGTATACGCCTATATCGATGATAAAAATAGAGAGGGAGAAAGGACTGGATACGGAGTTTTTGATAGTAAAAATAATGTTTCTATTATTAAGGCTGATTTGAGAAGTCCGCTCGGACTCACTCTCCTTCTTCATGAAAGTGGTCATATCGGCGATGATGGTTTACGTTCTCAAGACAAAGAAATACAAAAAACACTTCACTCTATGGAGGAAAAGATACGAAGAGGAAAAGCACTGTCTCCTAGAGAACATCTTTTTAGAGTAAGGGCAGAAAGAGTTGCTGACGCCTTTGCTCTTCGGGTATATAAAAAATTTCTTCATGAAAAAATAGATGAAAAATCTTTTTTGCGCATACTCGGTTCTAATCTTGGTTACTGCGAGAGTTTTAGAAAATGAAGATAAGGGTATTGGATCATGAAATGTATACAAATCTCTATGTAATGTCTATAAAAAGCATGGAGTGTAGAACTAAAGATAAAGAAAAATTTTTTAAGAAAAAATCGCCTTGGCTTTGCGAGGTTGAGAGAAACGCGGTATGCTGGGTAGAGGAGAAAATAAAAAATGTAAGGAAAAAAGCAAGGAGAAAATAAGGTATTGAATTTTTTATGATTGAGAGAATAAAGAAAATGATGCAGAACAAAAAAATACGCCACAGAGTGCTTTTTGTGGGAATGCTTGTCGTCGTGGGAACATTTTCTTTTGTGGCATGGCGTGTTTCTCCTGAAGAGATTATTGCTTGGATGGGAGAAGAAAATGCCTATATTGCTTTATTTTTTATGGCTCTTTTGGGGGGAACTTCTATTTTTATTCCTTTTCCCTATTATTTGTTTACGATTTCATTTGGTGCTTTGGGGCTGTCGCCTTTTGTATTAGGTTTTGTCTCAGCATTGGGGACGGCGACAGGGGACGCAACGACCTATTATTTTGCACGGAAAAGTCGAGTCGTCGTCTCTTCTCGTATGGAGAAGTTTTTTTCCCAAACACTTGAGATGTGTACCAAGAAACATCCAAGACTTGTTCCGTTATTTACGTTTTTCTATGCTTCTTTTTTTCCTTTTTCCGATGATCTCATTATGGTTCCAGCTGGACTTATGAAGTATCCTTTCAAACGGCTTATCGTAAGCTTATTTCTTGGTAAATTAGTATTTAATACCCTTCTTGCTTTTGCGGGACTTTATGGATGGGCTGTTATTACTGACTTTTTTGGGTAGATTGACATTAAAGATGTTGAGGTTTACAGAAAAGGAAAAAAGAGATACGATGGACTTTACTTATAATATAATTATATATTTCTATGCATTACGAAAAACATATACTCAAAAACGGTCTTCGCGTTATTCTTGCTCCTGTCGCAGAGGCACCGACAGCAACCGCTATCATTATGACGGGAACAGGTTCTCGGTATGAGAAAAAAGAGAACAATGGAATATCTCATTTTTTGGAACATTTATTTTTCAAAGGTACGGAAAAGCGACCAACAACGCTTGATATTGCTACAGAACTTGATGGTATTGGTGGTGCATACAATGCGTTTACAGGCAAAGACAGAACGGGATACTGGGCGAAAGCAAACAAAGAAAATGCTCACATAGCTCTCGATGTGATGAGTGATGTTTTTCTCAATGCAAAATTTGATGCTAAAGAAATTAACAAAGAACGAGGAGCTATTATACAAGAGATGCGAATGTATGAAGATATGCCTTCACGTCGAGTGGAAGAGCTTTTCGAAAATCTTCTTTATGGTGATACGCCTTTGGGTTGGGATATTATTGGACCAGAAGAAAATATCAAAACGCTTAAGCGAAATGATTTTATGTCCTATCTCGATCAGAAATATCGAGCAGAAAATATTGTGGTGTGTGTGGCTGGAGGATTTGATAAGAAAAAAACTTTTGAGTATATCAAAAAACATTTCAGTGAAATTCCTGGTGGTTATGTGAGAGAATTCGAAAAAGTCAATGACGTGCAAAAGAAACCACAATCTTTGGTGTACAAAAAGAAGACAGATCAGACAAATTTTGTTGTGGGCGTTCGTACTTTTGATATGTTTTCCAAAGATCGCTATGCACTTTCTCTCTTGGCAACTATTTTGGGTGGAGGAATGTCGAGTCGATTATTTATAGAAGTTCGAGAACGTCGAGGATTGGCCTATCGTGTAAGTACAGGGGTAGAAAGTTATCATGATGCTGGATATCTTGCGACACATTGTGGCGTTGAACACAAAAACCTCGAAAAAGCATTGGATATTGTGTTGAAAGAATACAAGAAAATTGCTAGAAATGGTGTAGATGCAAAAGAATTAAAAAAAGCCAAAGAATGTATCAAGGGTCGTATGGCGATGGGACTAGAATCAAGTGATGATATTGCTGAATATCTTGCTTCACAAGAAGTGATACGTGATGAAATAACTATTCCTGAAGTAATAGCAAAAAGAATAGACCGTGTAAGTGTGGGAGATATTCAAAGAGTTGCCAAAGAAATATTTCGATCTGATCGATTGAATTTTTCTGTCATTGGTCCTGATGTAGATGAGAAGAAAATAGCTTCTTTATTGAAATTATAAATTTGTTGATAGATTTTTCAGACAAAAAGATATAAGATGTGTGTTAAAAAGATAATACATAAGAGGTATGAATAAAATTTCTGTTTCACCTTCGATATTATGGTGGGCATCGGGAATCATTCTTGGATTTTGGTTTTTGTACACTATTAGTGAGGTTATCGTATTGTTTTTCATCGCACTTCTTATTTCTGCTGGTATGAATCCTGCGATACGAAGAATTTATGCACAAGGAGTTTCTCGTATACTTGCAGTAAGTCTCGTTTTTTCTTTTGTACTTGCTTTTTTGGTAGGGATGCTTTCTTTTGTCATTCCGAAGATTATTAGTGAGGCAACATCGTTTGCAAGATCTTTTCCTGTATATATGCAAGAACTTACAGGTTCAGATGTTTTTTCTCATACGATTTCAAATTATTTCATTTCTTTTTTTGACGGAAGTACAGAAAATTTTAGAGGAATTTCTGAAAATATTTTTTCTACAACAGTGGGGGTGTTTGATTTTATGGTTGCTGTAGTTGCTGTTTTTGTCATAGCTTTCTATCTCTCTATCAAAGAAGATGGTGTGGGAAGTTTTTTGAAATATATCGTACCCAAAAAATATCAAGATTTTGTGGTCTCTCGAGCAAGGATTGTTTATGAAAAGATTGGTCGTTGGATGTTAGGGCAATTATTTATTATGTTTGTAGTTTTTCTTTTGTATTATACTGTTCTTCTTGTTTTCGGTATTCCTAATGCATTTATTATAGCTCTTTTTGGAGGTTTATTAGAAATAGTCCCTTTGTTTGGACCTCTTATTGCAGCTGTTCCTGCTATTGCTGTAGCCTTTTTTATTTCTCCTTTTGTAGGAGTCTCTGTTTTATTGTGTTATTTTATCATTCAACAAGTGCAAAGCTATATTATTCTTCCTCAGATTATGAAAAAAGCTCTAGGACTTAATCCGATAGTAATTATTCTCGCACTTCTTGTGGGTATAGAAATTGCTGGAATTTCTGGTATGATTCTTGCTGTCCCTTTCGCTATGGGTGTTCGGGTTTTTATCCATGATATTTTGGATACACGACACGAAAAACCATCGATACCACAAAAAGTATGACCGAAGAAAAACAAGAGAAAGATTTTCAAGAAATGAAAAAGGCAACGCTTTTCGTTGTGGGAACTCCTATTGGAAATCTTGAAGATATAACATTTCGTGCTTTGCGAGTTTTGCAAGAATC
Source organism: Candidatus Moraniibacteriota bacterium (assembly GCA_018401135.1). GTDB lineage: Bacteria > Patescibacteriota > Minisyncoccia > Moranbacterales > M50B92. The sequence continues at coordinate 12,223 of JAGYLL010000010.1, forward strand.
AGATGCTATTTTTTGTGAGGATACTCGTGTTACGAGAAAACTTTTGGAAAGATATGAGATCAAAACATCAGTATTTTCTTATCATCAACATTCTCCCGAAAGAGTATATGAGCGAATTTTGGAATTTTTGAGAGAAGGAAAACATATTGCACTTGTCACAGATGCTGGAACTCCTGGCGTTTCAGATCCTGGTAATATGCTCGTAGAAAGAGTTTTGCAAGAAGGTTTTCTTACCGTGGCTATTCCTGGTGTTTCGTCGCTTACAACACTTATAAGCGTGGCAGGAATTGATATGCAAAAATTTCTTTTTCTTGGATTTGTTCCTCATAAAAAGGGAAGGCATACTTTTTTTGATAGAGTTATTTTTTCTGATATACCCGTTGTCTACTATGATTCTGTACACAGAATAGTAAAAAATCTTCAATTGCTTTGTGAAAAAAATCCAAATGCCTACGTTATTGTTGGGAGAGAGCTTACAAAATTCTTTGAGGAAATCCAAAGAGGAATCGTTTCAGAAATTTTGGAATACTATACAAATAATGTAACAAAAATAAAAGGAGAGTTTGTGATTGTTGTAAAAAACGATTAATATAAAAAAAGGCGTTATTTCAATGTATGAAACGCGCCTTTTAAAGCTTGATACCTTCTTGTCAGTAATGTTTTATCCCATCAGCATAATAATTATTATAGCGATAGGAGGAGATATGATATATGCCACCAGAAGAGGATCTCTTTTGGCCAGCCAGACAAACTTTTTCCCCAAGAAAATAGGGATATTCACAAAAAAACTTATGCCTACACAAAGCCACCATAGTAGGGTTGCGAATAGGCAAATAAAGAAACCAAGAATAAATATGTGAATTTTCGGAAAATGTAAACTTGTAGGCATCGCCTTTCTCCTGTACAAATGGTATCGAATAAGCTTCTCTATACAATAATATAAAAAGTTTTTTGTCAATAACCTTTGACTAAAAGCCAAAAAAGAGCTTTACTGAGAAGAGAGATATGTACTTAGTATGAGAATTTGAAAAAATAGGAGAAATTATGTCTACGAAGAAATATTACTATATCACCACCACACTTCCTTATGTGAATGCTGATCCTCATATCGGCTTTGCCTCTGAGATTATTATTGCTGATGTTCTGGCACGATACTACAAATCACTTGGAGAAGAAGTTTTTTTTAATACAGGAACAGATGAACATGGGCAGAAAATTTATCAAAATGCACTTGATGAGGGGATTGATCCAAAAGTCTATGTAGATCGATATGCTAGAGAATTCCAAAAGCTGAAGGAGTTACTTAATGTTAACTATTCTCATTTTATACGAACTACAGATGCGCATCATATCCGATCTGCTCAGGAATTGTGGAGACGAGTAGAAAAAAATGGCTACGTATACAAAAAAGAATATAGTGTCAAATATTGTGTAGGATGTGAATTAGAAAAAACAGATTCTGAACTGAAAGAGGGAAGGTGTGAATTTCATCCCAACAAAGAATTAGAGTGTATTCAAGAAGAGAATTACTTTTTTCGATTTAGTGCTTTTGGTGAAAAGCTTCTTGCTTTGTATGAAACATATCCAGACTTTGTCGTGCCAACAAAAAGACTCAATGAGATACGAGCTTTTGTGCAAAGGGGACTTCAAGATTTTTCTATTTCTCGAAAAAAAGAAAAAATGCCTTGGGGAATTCCTGTTCCAGGAGATAAAGAGCATGTGATGTATGTGTGGTTTGATGCGCTTACAAATTATATTTCTACACTTGGTTGGCCAGATGACCAAGAAAATTTTGAAAAATTTTGGGGAACAAATGAAAATCCAAGAGCGGTTCAGATAGCGGGAAAAGATAATCTTCGTCAACAGTCGGCAATGTGGCAAGCTATGCTTATGGCAGGAAATCTTCCAACGAGTCGAAAAATCGGTATAAATGGATTTATTAGTATCGATGGACAGAAAATGAGTAAGTCTTTGGGAAATGTTATATCTCCCTTGCAAATGGTAGAAAAATTTGGTGGAGATGGAACAAGGTATCTTCTTCTTACAAAAGGATATTTTGGAGAAGACGGAGATCTTTCATGGGAAAAAATGATTGAAAAGTATAATGCTGATCTTGCCAATGGCTTGGGAAATCTTGTTTCAAGAGTCATCACGCTTTCACCCAAAGGCATTGTCTTTTCACAACCTCAAGAGGAGGACGAAACATATATTTTCGAAAATCTTGAAAACTTTGAAGTAAATGTGGTACTGGAAAAAATATGGAAAAAAGTTTCTGATGCCAATAAATATATCGAAGTTCAAAAACCATGGGAGCTCAAAAAAACAAATCCTCAGAAATTTGAAGAGGTGATGAAACATCTTTTGGGAGAGCTTTTTTCGATAGCTAATTCTCTTGTAATTTTTCTTCCTCAGACATCACAGAAAATATTTTCTATGATAGAAACTCGAGAGAAAGAAATATTATTTTCACGGATAGAAAAGGCGTAGTATTTTTTAATATCATATTTTTGGTAACGTGTGTTAATTTTCTTTTTTGTATTTGTATGCTTATTGATGAAATTGTTATTCATGCTTCAGCGGGACGAGGAGGTGATGGTGTTGTTCGGTTTTCAGGTACAATGAAAACAAATGGACCAACAGGAGGTGATGGTGGTCGAGGGGGAAATATTATTCTTCTTGGTGTAGCTGATCTTGGGGCACTTAGGTCTTTTCGTAACAAAAAACATCTTGTAGCTGGTGATGGTGGAGTGGGGAAGCAAAATACCAAAAAGGGACATGATGGAAAAGATTTTTTCATTCGCGTTCCTGTAGGAACAGTGGCCAAAAATACGATCAATGGAAATGTATATGAAGTGTTATTTCCTGGACAACAAATAGTAGTTGCCAAAGGAGGAAATGGGGGACTGGGAAATTTTCATTTTCGGTCAAGTAGAGTGACAACTCCCAAAAAAGCAACACCTGGAAAAGAGGGAGAGAAAGTTGTTTTGCAAGCAGAATTAAAACTTATTGCTGATATTGGACTTATTGGATATCCTAATGTTGGAAAATCAAGTCTTATTAATGAACTTACTCAGGCATCGAGTAAGGTTGGAAATTATCGTTTTACTACACTAGAGCCTCATCTTGGAGTGCATTATGGGACCATACTTGCAGATATTCCTGGACTCATCGAAGGAGCTTCGGAAGGAAAAGGTTTGGGATATAAATTTCTCAGACATATTGAGCGAACACGAGTACTTTTTCATCTTGTATCTGCAACAAGTGAACATCCTGTTGATGATTATGAAAAGGTTCGGAGAGAACTTGGGAGTTATAACCAGACGCTTCTTGAAAAGTCAGAATGGATTCTTCTTTCTCGAGCGGATGAAAAAACTCCTCAAGAAATACGAAAGATAGTACGCGCTTTGAAGAAAAAAAATCCTCATGTACTTGTGTGTTCTATATTGGACGAAGAGAATATGAAAGAGGTACGTACTCTTATTGCGCGTATCGCAAAAGAAATAGCCAGCTTTTACGAAGAACAAAAAAGACAGCAAGAAGAAAAACAGAAAGAAGAACTTCAAAAAGAAGAGGATGCTCAAGAAAAAAAAGAGTGAATAATTTTTTTGTGACTAATTATAAAAAAGAAGTTTTTTTAAAAAATCTTCAATAAAATGTTAACAAAAAAATGGCATATGCCATAAAAATGTTGAATAAAAAGATATGGCAAGGGGAGAGAATGAGTAAGGGAAAATATATGATATCACCACAAGAAGTAGAAATTATGGCACCGGCGGGGAATTTTGAATCCCTTGCCTCAGCAATTCAAGCAGGAGCAGATTCTGTGTATTTTGGTGCCACACAACTCAATATGCGCGCTGGGTCTTTGGCAAATTTTAGTATCGAAGACATAGAAGAGGTAGTTTCGAGGTGTAAAAAAGTTCATGTGAAAACCTATCTTGCTGTAAATACTTTACTCTATGATCACGATATAATCGTCGCCAAAAAAATGGTTGATAAGGCTAAAGCCTGTGGAGTAGATGCTATTATCGCTTTTGATTTTGCTGTTTTGGGATACTGCAAAGAAAAAGACATTCCCGCTCATATTTCTGTACAATTTTCTGTTTCTAACTATGAAGCATTAAAATTTTTTACCCCACTTACCAATAGAGTTGTTTTGGCAAGAGAGCTTACGCTTGATCAAATAAAAAATATATATCAAAAAATTCAAGAAGAGCACCTTATGGGTTGTGAAGGACGCTTGATGGAAATAGAAGCCTTTGCACATGGAGCTTTGTGTGTGGCGCAATCAGGGCGATGTTATATGAGTCTTTATACGGATAATGCATCAGCCAATCGTGGAGCATGCCGACAAAATTGTCGAGCGCAGTATAAGGTGACGAATATGGAAACAGGAAAAGAACTGGTAATCGACAATCACTATGTGATGAGTGCTTCTGATATTTGTACTATTGATTTTTTGGATAAACTTCTTGAAGCTGGTGTAAAAGTCTTGAAAATTGAAGGTCGTGGGCGTTCTCCCGAATATGTTTTTACGGTAATTTCTACGTACAAGAAAGCACTGAAAGATATTGAAGAAGGAAACTATACAAAAGAGCGTATAGAAGAATATTATAACGATTTGAAAAATGTTTTTAATCGTGATCTTTCTCGAGGAAATTATTATCTGGGAAAAGAAATTGGATCGTATAGTGACGGCTATGGCTCAAAAGCAAAAGAGATAAAAGAATATGTTGGAGAGGTGACGAATTATTTTCGAAAAGTGGGTGCTGTAGAAATTCGTTTGGATTCGGGGGAGATTGCTCTTGGCGATGAAATATACTGCATAGGAGAAACGACAGGAGTCTATAGAACAAAAATACAATCACTTCGAAATGAGAAAGAGGAAAGTATATTATGTGCAAAAAAAGGAGAAGTAATAACTTTTGCAGTAGAGACACGTCTTCGGAGAAAAGATAGGGTCTATAAAATTATTAAAAAAGAAGAAGGAAAAGAAAAGAAATAATACAAGTATGGGAATAAAAAAAATAGCACTTACCCATAAGAGAAAAGACTGTATAGGGTGTGGTGTATGTGCTCAAATTGCTCCTGATTTTTGGAAGATGAATGACAAAGATGGTCAAGCTGATCTTTGTGGTTCCGAGCAAAAAGGGGAATACTCTATAAGAAAAATTGATGAAATAGAAAAAGAAAAAGGAAAGGAATGTTCTGACGCTTGCCCTATGGGAATAATTCGCGTAGAAGAGTAACAAGGTATGATTGATGCGCACGCACATATACATGATGCCCTTTTTGATAAAGATCGCGGAGAAGTTATTACACGTGCTCAAAAAGCAGGTATCACGAAAATGATAACCATAGGTACAAGCGTTTCAGAAAGTAGAGACGCTCTTTCTTTGGCAAAACAATACCCTGATATTTTGTATGCAACGGTTGCTGTGCATCCGTATGAATATTCGAAGCTTCCTTCTTTGGAATTGCAACAACAATGGATGCGAGAAATAGAAATAATGTCTCAAGAAAAAGAGGTGAAGGGTATCGGAGAATGTGGACTGGATTACCACACTTTTGGAAATATCGAAATTTCTTTAGAGCAAAAGCATTTGCAACGAAAGGGATTTCTTCAGCATATCCAACTTGCTGAAAAAGTAAATAAACCCCTTATCATTCACGCAAGAGATTCTTACGAAGATGTTTTTGAAATAATTTCTTTGTATGGAAAAAATATCCCTTCTATACTTTTACATTGTTATCAAGGAGATAGAGAAATAACAAAAAAATGTATACAATCTTCTTTACCTATTTTCTTTTCTTTCTCTGGAAGTATTACATATCCTGTAAAAAAAACTCTTCATAAAACAAAGGATGATCCTCGAGAAGTTATACAAGAAATTCCTTTAGAGAAGATTCTTCTTGAGACAGATTGTCCCTATCTTTCACCTCAATCACAAAGAGGAAAACGAAATGAACCAATGTTTATTTTTGAAACAGCTACTTTCATTGCTCAACAAAAAAATATTTCTTTGGAAGAATTAGAAAAAGTTTTAGAACAAACTTTTCGTTCTCTCTTTGAAAAATAAAAAGAAAAATATTTTTCTCTAAAAATTTTTAAAAATATATAAAACTATTGCATTGATTTTTAGTGTGATACAATTGCATTACATTTGAATGTTTGTAAAAAAATTTTTACAAAAAGATAAAAATAAAAAAGAAGGGAGGTGAATCTCATGGCAACAAAGAAAAAGCTGTCAAAAAAGTAGTTAAAAAAGCTGCTCCAAAAAGTAGCAAAAAGTAGTTAAAAAAGCTGCTCCAAAAAAGTAGCAAAAAAAGTAGTTAAAAAAGCTGCTCCAAAAAAAGTAGCAAAAAAAGTAGTTAAAAAAGCTGCTCCAAAAAAAGCGGTGAAAAAAGCCGTGAAGAAAGCAACTCCAAAACGAAAGACTGCTTCAAAAAACAAAAAGAAATAATCTTTATAGTGTATATTGATTATATTACGTATATATGTACTACAAAACCCGCCAACGAGCGGGTTTTGTTGTGGAGAAAAACATTTTTTATTCTATTCCTAATTCAGCACGTGCTGATGGAGAAATCATTTGTGGTGACCAAGGAGGATCAAAGACAATGAGGATGTCAATGACGGAGGTATTTTTGAGGAGTGCTATGCTTTCACGAATATTTTTTTCTATGGTCGCAGAAAGAGGACATCCTATCGTAGTAAGTGTTATGGTTATTATTATTTTCTTTTTTTCGATAGTAATATCGTAAATGAGTCCAAGATCGACAATAGAAATAAAAAGTTCAGGATCAATAACTTTATAGAGTTGTTCGACAATCTTTTTTCTCAAAATATAATCGTGGAGTTTCATGAAAAAAGTTCAATGTATTATTCTGGATATACTGAAGATCCATTTTTATTTTTTATAATAATGGCAGCTACTGGACATGCTTTGGCAGAATCAAGAAGAGCTTCTTTATTTTCTTGATCGACGCCTTTGAGAATGAGTGCTTTTCCTTCATTGTCGAGTTCAAAAGATTTACTTGCTATAGCGGTACATACACCCGCTCCTATACATTTATCTTTATCGACGTATATCGTCCAGTCATCTTTTTCGATAGGTCCGAATGGTTTTTCTGAATTTTTGAGATCAGTCATAAGAGGATGTTTATTATAAATTTTTTTCTGAGAAATTATGGAGTATTTTTTGGAGAGCTTCCCAGGCAAGAAGGGCACATTTTATTCTCGCTGGTCCTACCTCAATACCTAACAAACTAACCATAGCACTTTTAGAGAGTTTTGTCAGCTCCTCTATACTCTTTCCTTTTGCATATTCAGTAAGTAAAGAAGCACTGGCAATAGAAAGAGCACAGCCTGATCCGGTAAAAGCGATATTTGTTATACTATTTTTTTCTACACTAAGGGAAAGAGTAAGAGAATCTCCGCACGAAGGATTTTCCAAAGAAAGAGCATTTGAATTATCGGAAAGAGATCCGAAGTTTCTTGGATTATGATAGTGATCGAGTATGTTTTCTTGATAGATATTCATATAAAGAAACTAGGGGGAAAAAGTAAAAAGAGAACGTGCTTTTTGAAGACCGCCAATGAGACGGTCTATATCATCGGGAGAATTATAGAGAGAAAAGCCAACGCGAACGGTGGCATGAAAGGGAGTATCTAAATTTTTGTGAAGAGGCATAGCACAGTGTGTTCCTGCTCGAACACAGATATTTTCTTGAGCAAGTATTTGAGAGATGTCATGGGGATGTACTCCTTCAAGAGCAAAAGAGAGAATGCCTGTATGTATATGTGTTTTTGGATTGGGTCCGAAAAGAGTTATAGCATCGCCAAACGTTTCACTAAGACGTTCCCATAAAAGAGAGGTGAGTGTTTTTTCGTGATCAAAAATGCTCTGTTTTCCGAAAGATTCTATAAAATCAAGAGCAGATCCAAAACCAATAATATCTCCTATAGAAGGAGTTCCCGCTTCAAATCGTGCGGGAGATTCTTTGAAAATACTTTCCTTCTCTGAGACAGAAGAAACCATTTCTCCTCCGTAGAGAAAGGGAGACAGTGTGTCGAGATGTTTTTTCTTTCCCCAAAGAATACCTATCCCTTTTGGCCCAAACATTTTGTGTCCTGAACAAGTAAAAAAATCACAATCAAGATCTCTTACACCGAGAGGGAAATTTCCTGCTGATTGAGCTCCGTCAATAATAGTAATAAGGGAAGGTTGTATACTACGAGCTATGTCTATAAAACGCTTAGCATCATTGAGTGTCCCGAGAACATTAGAAATGTGTACAAAAGAAAAAATTTTTGTTTGTGGAGAAAGAAAAGTGCGAAGTGTTTCTTCTTCGATGTGACCATCTTTTTCAAAAGGAACAATTTTAAGTTTGAGATTATATTGTTTGGCGAGTTGTTGCCAAGGAACAAAATTAGCATGATGTTCCATTCCGGTAATAACAATTTCATCATTTTCTTTGAGTGTAGGAAGAAGTGTCCGTGCCAAAAGATTGAGAGATTCTGTGGTATTTCTTGTGAAAATAATCTCATCTTTCGAAGAGCCCCCAAGAAATTGAGCGGTTTTTTCGCGAACATATTCCACTTCTTGTGTAGCTTTTTCAGAAAGAGTATAGAGTCCTCGCGAGACATTTACAGGGTAATGTTCATAGTATTCTCGAAGTTTGGTAATAACGCTTTCTGGTGTAAGCGAAGAAGCTGGTGTGTCGAGATAACAAAGACCAGGATTATTTCTGAAAACAGGAAAGAGTGATTGAATTTCTTGTGATGAAAGCATATACTTGTCAGTATAGAAAGTATTTTTGATAGATGCAAGGTATGTATCAAAATATATGCTACTTTGCTCTTATGTGTGCTATTATAGAATATATGGAACAAAAAACATCTCATTACAGCATCAAATATCCGGTAACCTTTGTTATTTTCGGTATAACAGGAGATCTTGCAAGGAAAAAACTCCTCCCTTCTCTTTGGGATCTTTATCATAGGGGAAATATTGTAAAAGAATATTTTTCGGTCATAGGATTTTCTAGGTCTTCATATACGAACGAACAATTTAGAGAATATGTTCGAAAGATACTTCTTCAAAGAGATCCTTCTTTAGATGAAGCTGAAGTAAAGAATTTTTCCGAATGTTTCTTGTATGAGGCAGGTGACTTTTTGGAAAAGTCTTTTTATGAAAATATAAAACTCTGTATTCGTCAGAGGGACACTTTTTTTAAAACGTGTGCTACCAAAATAGCCTATCTTGCTGTAGCACCAGAATATTATGAAAAAATATTTGAAAATATTCATTCTTCTGGACTTCTCATTACCTGCGCCAATGAAGTTTCGGGACTAGGAAGAATCCTTGTAGAAAAGCCCTTTGGAAAAGATGTCGAGACAGCTCGTGAATTAGATAAAAAACTCGGATCACTTTTCAAAGAAGAGCAAATTTTCCGAATTGATCATTATTTAGCAAAAGAAACAATTCAGAATATTTTGAATTTTCGTTTTGCCAATCATATTTTTGAACCGCTGTGGAATAAAAATCATATAGAAAGTATAGAAATTCGATTGGCGGAAAATTTTGGTGTAGATGGACGAGGAGCTTTTTATGATGGTGTGGGGGCTCTTCGTGATGTTGGGCAAAATCATATTTTGCAAATGCTTGCGACAACGATTATGCAAAGTCCTCTGGAATTTTCTGCCGAAGGGATACGAACTAAACGTCTGGAAGCGCTTGACTCTTTTGAGTCTGTTTGTGCCGAAAAAAAGACTAAGGAATGTAAACAATGCATTCGTGCTCAATATGAAGGATATAGAGAAGAAGAGGGAGTTACGAAAGATTCAAAAACAGAAACATATTTCAAAATATATGTAAAAAGTAGTCTTTCTCAGTGGGAGGGAGTCTCTTTCCTCCTTGAAAGTGGAAAGGCGATGGAAAAAACAGAAACGTTCATACGAGTACATTTCAAACAAGCTTCATTTGCCTTACTTTGTCCACTCCAAAGTTCTCATGGATGTGCTAATACTCTCACTTTTCATATAAAACCCGAAGAAGGAATTTCTATTCTCTTTTGGGCGAAAAAACCAGGATTTTCTCGTGATCTTGATCCACATAATCTTCATTTTCAGTACAAAGAAGGAATGGAAACTCACTGTATACCAGATGCCTATGAATATGTTCTTTTTGAAGCAATTCGTGGAGATCAAACGCTTTTCCCTGGTACAGAAGAAATTCGAGCTCAATGGGAAGTCATCGCACCCCTTCTTAAACATTGGGAAAAAGAACCTCTTTCTACCTACAAAAAAGGATCAAATGAAATAATAGAATAAAAAACTCTATATGAATAAAGAAATTTTCTATATTGGATTAGGAAAAATGGGTCTTAATATGACCAAAAGACTCGTCCAGAAAGGTTGGAAGGTGATTGGATACGATGCATCAGAATCTATGCGAGAAAAGGCCAGAGAAGAAGGGATACAGGTTGTCGAAACGCTTAAAGAAGGGGGGAGAATGTTTTCTCTCAAACCACGATGTTTTTGGATAATGGTACCTCATACCGTTGTAGAAAAGGTACTTGAAGAACTTTCAGACATACTTTGTGAGGGGGATGTCGTTATTGATGGAGGAAATTCTCCTTTCAAAGAATCTATACGAAGACACAAAGAACTTTCTCAAAAAGGCATTCATTATTTGGATGCGGGAACGTCAGGAGGACCTGGAGGTGCAGAAAGCGGTGCATGTGTGATGATAGGAGGAGAGAGAAAAATATTCCAAGTATACGAAGAACTTTTTAAAGATATTTCCGCTCCTGATGCGTACAAATTTTTTGGTTCTCCGGGATCAGGACATTTTGTGAAAATGGTTCACAATGGTATCGAATACGGTATGATGCAAGCTATTGCCGAGGGCTTTGCACTTATGAAGCAATCTCCCTTTGATCTTAACCTGCGAGAAGTCGCTAATCTTTACAATCACAAAAGCGTAGTAGAATCCCGACTTGTTGGATGGCTTGAGGAGGGGATGAAACGATACGGAGAGGATCTCGAAATGCTTTCAGGAGAAGTTTCTCATAGTGGAGAGGGACAATGGACAGTGGATATTGCCAAAGAATGGAATGTACCTGTGAAAAATATTGAACAATCTCTCAATTTTCGCAAAGACTCTCAAGGAAATCCTAATTATATTGGTAAGCTTCTCACTGCTATGCGCAATGCTTTCGGGGGGCATAGTATACAATGATATATACAAAAAATATGAATGAAAATATTGAAAATATTTCTCGTCAGATTCGAAGCTGGTGTGTAGAAATGACGACAAAAGCGACTTCGGGACATCTCACTTCATCTCTGAGCGCTGTAGAAGCTATGGCGGTGCTTATGTTTTCTGAAAAAAAGTTTTTCCGCTATGATATTTCAAATCCAGAAGTTCTCGAAAATGATCGACTTATTTTTTCCAAGGGACATGCTTCACCGTTATTTTATAGTCTCTGGGCTACCGCTGGTGGTATAGAAAAAGAAGAGCTTGGAACGTTGAGAAAATTTGGAAGTCGTCTTGAAGGACATCCGACACGAACATTTCCTTTTACAGAAGTACCTACAGGATCACTTGGACAGGGTCTTGGTGTGGGAGTGGGAGAGGCAATATACTTAAAAAAATATTTCAAAGAGGATCAAGAGGCTCCTCGAGTTTTTGTTCTTTTAGGGGATAGTGAAATAGCCGAAGGATCGGTGTGGGAATCGGCGATGATTGCTTCGTATTATAAACTCGATAATCTTATTGCCATAGTGGATGCAAACAGACTCGGTCAACGTGGAGAAACGGTTGATGGTTGGGATATTGAAAATATAGCAAAAAAATTTGAAGCTTTTGGTTGGGAAAGTATATGTGTAGAGGAGGGACATTCTATAGAAAAAATAGAAAGTGCTTATGAAAGAGCTTTGAAGAAAAGAAAGCCTTGTGTGATTGTGACAAAAACAATAAAAGGAAAAGGCATCTCTTTTTTGGAAAATGAAAATGGGTGGCATGGAAAAGCTTTGGGAGAAGAGGATGCTCAAAAGGCACTTAGAGAAATTGGAGAGAGTGAGGAATATATCTTTCAAAAAATTTACTCTCCATCTACCTATGAAAAGAGAGAAAATAAAGAAAGTATTTCTAAATTAGAAAGAGAAATATTCTCTCTGGGAGCTATGGTGGCACCTCGAAATGTTTGTGGAAAGGCACTCGCTCACATAGCAGAAAAAAATGAAGCTCTTGTCGTTCTTGATGCAGAAGTAAGTAATTCTACTTCAAGTCAAGATTTCAAAACTCTCTATCCCAAAAGATTTCTGGAAATGTTTGTCGCTGAACAAAATATGGTATCGGTTGCAACGGGTATGGCACGACGTGGAGCAAAACCATTCGTTTTTACCTTTGGTGCATTTTTTTCTCGCGCCTTTGACCAGATCCGTATGGCTGGATATAGTGATATCTCGATGGTATGCGTTGGATCACATATTGGCGTTTCTATCGGAGAAGACGGATCATCTCAAATGGCTTTGGAAGATATGGCAATGTTTGGCACTGTATGGGGGAGCACGATTCTCTATCCCGCAGACGCCGTTTCTATGAAGAAGTGTTTAGATCTTTCATTATCTGTATCAGGTATAGTCTATATACGATCGACACGCGCTGAACTTCCCGTTATCTATACAGAGAAAGAACAATTTTTACGAGGAGGCTCTCATATACTTCGAAAAAGTGAAGATGATGTCGTAACGGTTATCGCTTGCGGAATAACAGTACACGAAGCCCTTCGTGCGTATGAACTATGTAAACAAGAGGGAGTAGCTATTCGAGTTGTGGATGCCTATAGTATAAAGCCGATAGACAAAGAAATGATCTATCAATCGATACGAGAAACAAATACCCTTATGACGGTAGAAGACCACAGTGAACGAGGGGGACTTACTGATGCGGTAAGAGAAATACTTTGTGAATATAAAGAACAAAAGAAAATACATTTTCATTCTCTTGCGGTAAGAAAGATTCCTCAAAGTGGAAAACCCGAAGAACTTCTTCATTATGAGGAAATTGATGCGCAAGCAATCTATGATATAATACAAAAGGTTATATGAAAATATACGATATAACACGAACACTTTCTCCGTCTATAGCAATATATCCAGGAAATCCTCCTGTAGAGTTTGAGGTGTTTGAAGGAGAGACATCAACGCATACAAAAGTCTCTTTTGGCACCCATACAGGAACACATATTGATGCTCCTCGACATGTTTTCAAAGATGGAAAAGGAGTTGATCACATTCCTTTGGATATACTTTGTGGAGAGTGTCGCGTACTTGATTTACGAGCAGTAAAAGAGTCTATAAAAATACAAGACTTAGAGCCGTATCATATACAAAAGGGTGAGAGAATTTTGGTTCGTACAAAAAATAGTGACAATGATTTCAAAAAATTTACTTCAGAATATATATATTTAGATGGAGATGCTTCTGATTGGCTTGCCGAAAAAGAGATAGTCTTGTTTGGCATTGACTATCTTTCTATCAAAAAACGAGGAGGAAATGATCACCGACCACATACCTCGCTTTTGGAAAAAGATATTATAATTTTTGAAGGACTCGATCTCCGTTCTATAGAGGAAGGGGATTATATGTTTGTGGGACTCCCATTGAAACTTCAAGGACTTGATGGATCACCTGTTCGAGCTATTCTTATGCAAAAATAAAATAAAACGTATGAATATTGATATAGTAGGAATGATGCTAGAAGCTATAGGAACGATATGTATAGCTATAGCTGCCCTTTCTGTGAATCGACAGTTTCTTAATGAACATCGAATTGATAGTAAAGTTTTACGAACTATGAGATACGAGCAAATTATAGGAATAGTAGGCATTTTTTTCGTTATTAGTGGATTTTTCTTACAGATAGTGGTAAAAGCATAGTTTTAAAAAAAGAGATATTACATATTTCTATGAATACAAAACAGTTACATTTTTTCTGGACTTTTTCTATCGCATTTTTTTTGTGCGTAGATCAAAATATACAAGCAAAATCAATAGATGAAAGTACAGTTTTCCTTAGTGCTACACCAGCACGTGTTCATTCTGGAGGAAGTGCTACTTTAAGCTGGAATGTTTTTAATGGTTCAAATTGTTTAGCAAGTGGCGATTGGTCCGGGATAAAGGTAAATGAGGGAAAGGAGATTATCTCTAATATTACAAATAATGCTGTATATACACTTACGTGCACAAGTGATCAGGGGGGGGATATTTCTTATAATACGCGTGTATATGTAACAAGTAATCCCATTGTTCCTTATATAGAAGATGGAGATATGAGCTATCCTTCTCTTTTGGAGGGTATGCCTAATGTAGAAAATTTTAAAGCACCCCGCATCGCCATGGCCGAGGGTCCGGTATTAAGTAAAGGAACGGAAGCATATACGAAATATGATGCTATTGCATCGCATGTTTGGCAAAAGTCACAAGTAGCTGCCGTTCAAGCACTTCATCCTAATTTACTATATTTTTACCATGTAGCTCCAGAAGAATATCAATTAAATAATATGCCATTTACTTCGAGTGGCCCAGCAACTGTGTGGGTCAGTAAGTGGCACTGGCGTTATTTATCCCAGGTCATTGGCTTTATTACACAGGAACAGCATTGGCATCCCCCTCAATTCTTCTGGAACTATCGCTTATGTAGACAATGCTTCGAGTTACTTTCCTGGTCAATATGTTGTTATATATGACAGCTCCATTCGGATCGTTTAATAATGCTGAATTTGCTCGTATTGTAAGTAGAATACATCAACAAATCCTCATCAAGTTACTCTTGATACAAGGGGTATAAGTCTAATGTAACTTCCCATGGAGTGGGGATCTATTATGGCGAGTGAAGCAGAGATTTGGGATGGTGCTGATAATCCAGATCATTGGAGTTATAATATGTCTTCGGTAGCACCTAGAGATGCTAACGGAAAGCAATTTACTGAATTGGAAGCAGAATGGATTGTTGATAATATGAATAAAAATCAGCACGGTAACGTGGTGGCTGGTTTGCGAGTAGATGGAATTTATTTTGACGCTGATCCTTATTTTGCTGAGAGTGGTGATCTCGATATAAATAATGATGGAATTGCTGATGGGGGTTTTGATTCAGAAGGAAATAATGTGTGGGGTGAAGGAATGGAATCGTTTTATTCATATCTTTCTTCTCTTATTCCACAAAAAATTCTTATCGGGGGAGATAGACACTCAAGAGGTTTTGCTCTTAGTGGGGTTCAAATGGAAAGCTCACCCGCTTGGTATGGAGATTCCAATCCTGTTTATTGGAGATTTGAATCAGCTCTTTCTCTTTATACCTATAATGGACATCAAGTGAGGAGGGGACCTCTCTATACAGATATATTTAATCGTCTTACGACAAAGCTTTATCCCCAAAAAGGTCTTAGTGTTGCTCATAATAAAGATTTTCGTATAGCCTTTGGATTTACCTTGTTGGATGACGGCTTCTATGTGCATGAAGATTCAACAGGAACCTATGATCCGTGGTGGGATGAATTTGCGGTAGATGTCAAATCCGGTTCGACAACCTATGGCCGAGCCATCGCGTCAAATCCAGCCAATGAAGCATTGATTAGACAAAACAAGGGTTGGTTGGGAGAGGTTTTGGGCCCAAGGTTTCGAGTAGTAGATTCGTCTAACTTTGCTTTACAGAATAATCTTATTTCGAATAGTGGTTTTGAAACAAATACTAGTGGCTGGACATCTGTTGGTGGTGTAACGCTTACAAGGGATACTTCTACAAATAAAGTATATACTGGAAATGCCTCTCTTAGGGTTTCAGAGGCAAATACAATTAATTTGAGTTCAGCGAGAATTGTAAGTCCTTCTTTCGCAGTTCAAGCGGGTCAACCATACACGGCTTCATTTATGATAAAAGCATCAGAAGAACGTGATGCTCGTATTCGTTTTGGTTGGGATGGGATATATCATGATATTCGAGTCGCACCTGTTTGGAGAAGAATTACGGTTACTTCTTATCCCCAAACGTCTGAAAATCGATCATTGATGTTGGAAATTGGAAGAGAGAGTACAGAAATTTGGCTAGATGACGTTTATGTCTTTAAAGGGCAGGGTGGTATTCATCGTCGAGATTATGAAAATGGAATTGTGGTGGTCAACAGCACGGATCAGTCTCAAGTAGTTGATTTAGACGGTACATTTCAGCGTATTTTAGGGACAGGACAGGATTTAATTAATGATGGATCGACTTTAACACAAGTTACTATTGATTCGTATGATTCCGCAATCCTTGTGAGACCTGATACTCCGACTCCCTCCTCTCCCACCCCCATCCTCCACTACACTTTTGATGAAGGATCAGGAACAACTGCCAATGACTCTTCACCAAACAATCTCGATGGAACATTACAAAACAGTCCAACCTATACTACACAACGATCCGTAGGATCACACGCTCTCTCTTTCACTGGAGATAATACTGGAACGAATCAACATATCAATACACCCCATAACGCACTTCTTCTCCCTTCTTCCCTTTCTGTAAGTACATGGTTTAAAACAGGGGATACCGTATCAGCAGATCAAGTCATCACAAGAAAAGCAACAACCACAAGCTATTCGTATGATATGTTTATAACAGCATCAGATCCCAAACTCCGATTCCGAGTGAAAAATGATGCAGGAACAATATTTAGCTCTGTAACAAATACTACTCTTTCTCCCCAAACGTGGTACCACGCAGTAGGAACACTTGATACTTCAGGAAACGTAAAACTCTATCTCAACGCAGTCTTACAAACACAAACCGCCTCAGGAGCATCTCTTGCAATCAATAACCCAGCACAACTCCGTATAGGAGCAACTAATCAAAACGACCATCAATTCACTGGCCTTATCGATGACGTTCGCATCTATGATCAGGCTCTCGAATCAGAAAGTATTACCAATCTTTTTGAAATGGGATCACCTCTATCACCTTTTTCTCTCACCACTACCCCTCCTTCCATAACGAATAAGAATCACTCCCTCCTCGAAATCCAAACTGATCAATCAGGAACCCTCTCATTTACTGGAGACTGTACCTTTACTCCTACTACCATACCTTCAGGAACCACAAGCCTTACTCTTACCAATCAAGAAAAAAAGA
>JAGYLL010000011.1 GCA_018401135.1 Candidatus Moraniibacteriota bacterium
AGATTTTTATATGAAATCAAGAAAATCCCTCTCCCTCGAGGATTCGAGAACTCCCTTTTGGCAAAGAATCCCTCCGTCCTTTCGACTGACGAGTCCTCGAGGAATGGAGAAAACTCTCCTAAGAACGAGGAGAGATCGCTCGACCATATGACTCCTATGGGATGTACTCAAAAACAGTATCTCCAAAGATACTGTTCTTTTAAATAGTATTTTCAGAAATTTTTCACAACGACAACTCGCATTTTTCCTGAGAGATCGGGGAGTATTTCAAATGAATAGTGATCGAAAAGAAGGGATGCTTCTTTGTGAAAGAGATTTTTCTGTTGAACGTTTCCAAAAAATTCAAAAAAGAAAATGGTTTTGTGGGGAAGGGGGAACTTATGTAATTGACGGAAGAGTTTTCGGTAGAGATCGAATCCTGTTTTTCCTGAAACAAGGGCTATTTCTGGTTCAAAGGTTATACCGAGGGAATAGTCCTTTGTAGGAGCTTTGTCATAATATCTTTGGGGTATATAGGGGAGATTGGCTATGAAAAAGCAATAGGATGCTTGAGAAGAGAGTTGAGAAAAAGTGCGGAGGATCTTTGGAGGAAAAGAAAGGAGGTCAGATGAAAGAAACTGTATTTTCTCTAGAACTTTGTGATTTTCGGCATTTATTGTGGCAACACGTAATGCTTTTTTGGAAACATCTGTTGCAAAAAAAATATTTTGATCCGAACTTTCTTGGAAGAGGTGTGCGAGGGTTATGGTGATACAACCACTCCCTGTCCCTATTTCCAAAAAAAGTATTTTTTCGGATGTGGGTATTTTTTCTTTTTCGCTCCGCATTGCTTCTATGAGAATCTCTGTATCTGGTCGAGGAACGAGAACATTTTCGTTTACAAAAAAATCTCGTCCATAGAATTCTTTTGTTCCTATAATATAGGCAAGGGGAATTCCTTTTTTTCTTTTTTTACAAAGCGATTGTAGGATGAGAATATCTTCTTTCTTAAGAAGATATTCAGGATGGGCAAATAAATACTCTTTACTTTTTTTCGTAACAAAAGAAATAAGAAGATATTTTTCTTGTCGAGGGATGAGAGGTGAAGAAGAGAGAAATTTTTCAAGCGTTTGCATAGAATGAGGAATGGGTGATCTGTCTTTAAGAAAGAAGATTACTTTTTAACTTTTCCAAGTTGCCTTTCCATATCTTCATCTTGAAGAGATTTGACAATATCATAAAGATTTCCCATAAGAATCGTTTCTATCCCACTCCAACTTTTTTTTATCCTATGATCAGTTATTCTATCTTGAGGATAATTATAGGTTCGTATTTTTTCACTCCGATCTCCTGTTCCTATTTGAGACCGACGTTCATCCCCACGTTCTTTAGCTATGCGCTCCTCTTGAATTTGAAGAAGTCGAGAACGAAGAACTTTCATAGCTTTCTCTTTATTTTTTATCTGAGATTTTTCGTCTTGACAGGTTACCACAGTATTGGTGGGTATATGCGTTATACGAATAGCGCTATGGGTTGTATTGACACTCTGACCTCCTGGACCCGAAGAGCAGTACGTATCTATACGAAGATCTTTGGCTTCTATGTGCATATCAACCTCTTCTGCTTCAGGAAGTACGGCTACAGTAGCTGTGGAGGTATGGATTCTTCCAGATTTTTCAGTTTGAGGAATTCGTTGAACGCGATGAACCCCTGATTCATAGCGAAGATTTTTGTAGACTGGGGTATCTCCAAAACTTTGAATTTCACAGGTAATTTCTTTGAATCCCCCAACTTCCGTTTGATTTTGATGAATGATAAAAACTTTCCATTGAACTTGTTCTGCAAAACGAGAATACATAGTAAAAAGTTCTGATGCAAAGAGGGAAGATTCATCTCCTCCTGCACCAGCTCGTATTTCCAGAATAACATTTTTTTGATTGTGGGGATCTTTTGGAAGAAGTGCTTGATCCAAGAGAAATTGCATCTGATCTTTTTTTTGAGAAAGCTCAATATTTTCTTCTAGAGCCATAGTGGTAAGCTCTTCATCTTCTTGGGTGTTTATAATATCGGCGTTTTCTCGCATTTGTTTTTCAAGAGATTCCAAAGCATCTGCGATGGTAAGTATTTCATCGAGATAATTTTGTCTACGTCCAAGCTCGGCAAGTTTTTTGGAGTCTGAAAGACCAGTAGAAAGTTGAGAAACAATATCTTCTTTCTCTTTTTTGAGGAGGGATATAATAGGAGGTAACATAGCGTATATAATAAAAAAGAATACCTATACTAGTGTAGAACGAGGATGGTTCCTTGTAAAGAAAATAAAAAAAACGGCACGAACCGTTTTTTTTAAAAAAGGAAGCGTTTTATTTTTCTGTACGAGAAGATTGTTTGGAAGGAAGTATTTTTTTCTTAGAAATTTTCTTTTCTCCTTCTTGTGCCTTCGCTGTGCGATCTGCTTCACGTTTTTTCTTGGCTTCTTTTGTTTGTTCAGTAAGAACCTTTTTCTCTTGAGCTTTTTGAGTCATCTTTTTGAAACGATCCACACGGCCTGTGGAATCAAGTGATTTTTTCTTTCCTGTATATATAGGGTGACAAAAAGCACAAATTTCTGTCTGTAGTTTTTCATTGACGGATCCAGTAACAAAAGTTGCTCCACAAGAACACTGTATTGTGGCTTTAGTGTAATAGGTAGGATGAATTTTCGCTTTCATAGGCTACAAATAATATAATAAATACTGTACCGAGAAAGCCTATCATACCTTTTCTTGTTTGACAAGAGGGAGAATATCGCTTATTCTTCTTTATAAGAAACATTGAAGTATATATGTGTTTCTTTGGTTTTTATAAAGCATCTTTTTTCTTGGTATCAATTCCTGTCCATTTTTGGATTTTTGGTACTTCTTTGAGAGAAGAAAGAGAAAAAAGAGACGTTTATTTATTAATAAGGAAAAGGTATAAACAGTATGGAAAAGAAGAAAGAGCATCTCGTTCTTGATGAGACGAAAAAAGATACTATCTCTGATGTGAAGAAAGAAGTTCTTGTCGCAGAGGAAAAAAAGGTTCTTGTAGAAGAGGTTTTGAAAAGTCAAAAGGTTGAACCATTGACTATCGAAGCACTTTTTAAATCGGGTGCGTATTTTGGACATAAAAAATCAAGAAGAAATCCAAAAATGGATGAATATGTGTATGCTTATAGAGAAGGAGTTGCTATCATAGACGTGAGACGTACTATGAGTAGGATCAAAGAAGCTCTTCATTATATCGATTCTATTATTGCTTCAGGAAAATCTATTCTTTTTGTGGGCACAAAAAAACATGTACGATCTATAGTAGAAGAAGTTGCTGATCGAACAGGAATGCCTTTTATTAACAATCGTTGGCTTGGAGGAACCTTTACTAATTTTGCAGTTATTCGAGAGAGAGTGCGATATTTCCTTGATCTTGAAGAAAAAATTCGTCGAGATGATTTTTCTGGATATACAAAATTAGAGAAATTAAAAAAACGAGAAGAATACGAAAAAATGAATCAGAAAATTGGAGGTTTACGAAAAATGGACTCTTTGCCTGGTGTTATTTTTGTTCTTGATGTAAAGCAAGATCATCTTGCTATAAAAGAAGCTAATAGAGCAGGAATTCCTGTGGTTGCTCTTGTAGACACCAATGATACACCACAAGGTGTTTTTCGTTTGATTCCAGCAAATAATGATGCTATTTCTTCTATTCGATTTATATTGGAGTATGTTGCTCAGTGTGTAGAAAAAGCTGGTGAAAAAAAGAGTCTTGTACAAGAAAAGGTAGTGGCGAATATTCCTGCTAAAAAGGCAATCTAAAAAATAAATATTATTTAAGAGGTATGGGAATAGAAATGAAAAAAGTAAAAGAATTACGTGATCAAACGGGAGCTGGTATTGTGGATATAAAAAATGCTCTAGATGAGGCACAAGGTGATGGAGCGAAAGCTTTGGATATTTTGAAAAAACGTGGACATGCCAAAGCAATAAAAAAATCAAATCGTGATGCCAAAGAAGGTGTTATAGGGCAATATGTTCATTCGAATGGAAAACTTGGTGTATTAGTGAAGATTTTGTGTGAAACTGATTTTGTGGCAAAAAATGAAGAATTTATTGCTTTGAGTCGTGATATTGCTATGCACATAGCAGCTATGAATCCTTGTTGTATTCGCCCTGAAGATGTTTCAGAAACTGTTTTGGAAAAAGAACGATTGATTTGGAGAGAGCAGGATGCTTGTAAGGGAAAAGAAGAGAAAATGGTAGAAAAAATCCTTATAGGAAAAGAAAAAAAATTTCGAGAAGAACAAGCATTGCTCACACAGGCATTTGTAAAGAATCCAGAGATGCGAGTAGAAGATCTCTTGCATGAAAAAATTGCAAAAATAGGAGAAAATATACAAATTGGAGATTTTATTCGTTATGAAATGTAGTACGTTTTTTATTGTATGACGTATTTACATCTTATTATTCCTCCTATAGTTCTTATTGTAGCGATATTTTTTTTGGTGAAATTTATTGCTCAAAAGAGGCGAGAAAAAAAGAAAGATCTTTCAAATACCTTTGTGAATAGAGATATTTTTAAGAAGAAAAAGGGCGATAGAGACTTTTCTGAAACAGATAATCATCTGATTATTCGTATAGCGGATACATTTGAAAAGACTATTTCAAATATATTTTCTCGTTTTTTTAAAAAAATAGGAATTTTTGGCAATTTTATTTTAGAAAAGTATGTTCAGTATAGGAAAAATAAAAAAAACGGCACAAAGAGGGAGAAATGGCAAGAAAAACTGTAGCAGAAGGAGATTTCGAGATAAAGAAAACAAAAGAGTCTCTTTGAGTAGAAAAGAGGAAGAAAAGAAATTCCTCTGAAAAAAGAAAATTTTTCTAAGAAAAAGTTTCAAGTTGAACAAAAAAGAGAGAGATGAGCGTCCGATGGTGGAAAGTGAAAAATAGTTAAGGGCTTCAAGGAGGGTATCTCTTATGCGAGACGATGCGTATGAAATCCTTTAATAGAGAGAGAATAGCATTGAACCAATGAGGATGGGAAGCATATGAAATGTCAGTGATTATTATATTGATCGAAAAATTTTTCTGATGCCAAAGATTGCTATAAACAAGGCGCTCAGATCAATCCTATGAGTCGTAAGCAGATGCGAATGAGGCGGTTGAGCGAGTTCTTGCAGAAGATAGAAATATCTTGTAAGCTAGAAAGATTTTGACAAAAGAATAAAAACAAGTAGAGTAACGCCACCTTAGCTCAGTTGGTAGAGCATCGGTTTTGTAACCGCAGGTCGTCGTGGTCCGAGTCCGACAGGTGGCTCAAAAACGATGGGGAAGAGAGAGGTATTTTTGTTTTTTAAGTAGAGAATATGGGTAGGTGGCGGAGTGGCTTGGACCGTAAGCAGTTACGGTATCACTGGTCTCCAATTCATAAGAGTGTTATTTGAAAGAGGTTGTTTCTTGCGGTAGGTGGCGGAGTGGTCAATCGTAAGCAGTTGATGGTAAATACTTGTCTCCAATTCATAAGAGAGTTATTTGAAGAGGTTTGTTTCATGGGTAGGTGGCGGAGTGGTCAATCGCAGCAGACTGTAAATCTGTCGACTTGAATGCTGGGGGTCTGAACCCTCCTTGCTCTGCTGTAAAGCATATTTCATTTTGAAATATGTAGTAGTTTGTACATTTAAAAAGTAGAAAGGGGAAAGTGATCTGAATGGGTAGGAAATGATCCCGCCTTGGCGGAGAATGTCGATGGACGCGATTAAGGAGCGTCTAGCGCTACCCTGGACAAGGATCCGCCTTGGCGGAGACGCTGAAAATCCTCCTGCCCATGTGCCATATTTCATCCAGCATGTGCATGTGAAAAAAGAGAGAAGAGGTGCAAAAGAAGAGGAAGAGAGCAAAAGTGAACAGAAACTTTTTCGGCCAGAGAAGTTCAGCGGGCAGACGTTTCATGGTATGAAAAGGTCGAGGAGTCTGATTCTCTCTTTGGCCTTAGATAATTCATTGAAGGTATAATAGGTATGGCGACTAAACTTAAAGAAAGAATGGTGAAATCTTCGTTGTTCTCTCTTGTGAGAGAATAACGCATTATTCCAAGAGGAATAAGAAAAACTCAAAGAAAAACTAGAACTTTCTAAATATTGTAGTTTTGTAAGAAGAATACACTTCACAAAGAAATAAAATAGGATAAGATAGTGAGAGAAGAAAGAAAGCGCCTTTGGGAAAAAGGCGTTTTCTTGAATAAAGAATAAAAATGATATAGAGTATACCTGTATTCTGTTAGTGTAATTTTACATAAATTGCGGGATTAGTTGGCGGGTATAATAGCGGTCTCCAAAACTGGCGGGTTAGGTCTGATTCCCCATCCCAGGCATACTGAGGGAATCGAACGGTAGGAATGATCCCGCCTTGGCGGGAGAATGAAGTCGATGGACGCGAACGAGTGAGCGTTCAGCGCTCACTCCTGGATAAGGATCCTGGGCCTTGGCGGGAGATGAAACTTCATCCCGTGCATACTGAGGGGAATCGAAAGGGGTAGGGAATGATCTCTGCCTTGGCGGGAGAATGTCGATGGACGCGGATTAGAGCGTCTACATCAAGAGAACTGTGGGGGTGTGATGAAGTTTGGGCCACAGTAGCGATCTTTTTTACGCAATTATTGTATACTTGTTATTTTTATGGTAAACTATGAAAACAGAAGAGGGATAGGAGAAAATGTGTGTAAAATTTTTAAAAATATATGTGACAGCTTAAAAAAAAGCCAGATATTTCTTGATAGTGATGGTAGGTGCCCTTATTTTTTCTATACTCTTTACTTTTGGAAGGTATGTTGTTTTCCGTAATTATTGGATTCAGCTTGGTGTGTATTGCGATCCTTCTCGGGAAAGTTGTTTTGTACAATCGTGCGATGAGGGGGATTGTTTGGGTGATAATGAAGAGGATGTGTGGTATTATAAGATTGTAACCAAAAAGGCATATAGTTTGCCAGATTGTAATAAGGAAGAAGCTCTTTGTCGAAGCCTTTCTTGTCAGGATGGGGAGAAAAATTGCACAGAAACACAATGTAATCCTTCTGAAGTTGAAGAAGGAATTTCTTGTTTTACGATGAAAGAATCTGATATATAAGTTTTCATAGTCGAGAACCTTTTGGGCTGTTCGGGAGGAAGGACTATATTTTTAGAGATTTTTATTTTTGGAGACAGTGCAAATATTATGCTTTCATTCATACTTAACAATACTATTTTTTTTGCTATCGGTGCTGTTGTTATGGTTATTCCAGGTGTTGTTATTATGTATTTTCTTGATAAAAAACGAGAAACATCTTTTTTGGAATACGGTATTTTTGCTATTGGAGTGAGTTTCTCTCTCGCTCTTTTTCAAGCAATCTTTTTGGATGTATTAGGTATAGCTATAAATATCCTTTCTTTGAGTATTCTCTATGGTATATGGGTGAGTATTTTTGTGTTTTTGATACGGAAGAAAACTTTTTTTCAAAAAAAAGAGACAAGATCACTTTCTCTTATCTTTATACTTATATTTGCTCTTCTCCTCCTTCTTAAGGGAATGTATTTTTCTCAAAATGCTATTCCTATTTCGACCGATCTTGGACATCATATGTACTGGTCAAATTTTATTGTAGAAAAAGGAGAGCTCCCACAATATCAGGAAAAAGAAATTCTTATGGCTCCATCAGATAGCCAAGCCCATATCATTTCTCAACCTTTCGGAATCTCGGATCTTATAGAGGGAGAGCATATCGTCTTTGCTTTTATTGCACTTCTTTCTCAAGTCTCACTCATTTCTTCCGCTCCTTTGTTTCTCTTATTTTTTATTCATATTGTGACAGCTCTGGGTGTATATGCTTTTACTCGGAGAATATTTACCCCATCACCTTGGAGGGAAAAAATTGCACTGGGCGCTTTTGTTGTTTTTGGATTTCTCTTTGGCATAGATTCGCCTCAGATGCGGTATATTATCGGGGGTGTTGTCGGCAATACCTTTGGTAGTTTTTTTATCGTGAGTATTTTTCTTGGTCTTTTTGTGGCAGTTGTGAAAAAAAATCCTCGTTTTATGGCATTGAGTCTATTTTTTATGCTTACCCTTGCGTATACCCACCATCTTTCTATGCTTTTGTTCGGACTTTCTCTTCTTGGAGTAGGTCTTCTTTTGTTCGTTATAGAAGGGAAATATTTTTGGCGAGAAATACTTCCTTTACTCTATTCTCGGTATGTTCTTGGGGTACTTCTTTTTGGACTCATCACTTTTTTCTTTCTATGGACACCAGCATATATTCTCAATAGTGGAGTAGAAACTATAGTTGCAGATTCCGAGCAGAAAGCAGAACATAGCGGAATAACACTTCAGGAGTATATGCAAGTATTGGGATCTGAGAGGGTGCTTTTTGGACTTTTCGGTTTTTTGCTTATGGTGGGGATTCTTCTTAGGGGTAAAATTTCGAAGATGAAAAAGCAAAAAGAAATTGAGCCGTTTTTGTCTCATATTCTTCTCGTGGGATGGTTTTTCCCCCTAGGAGGCATTGTTTTTTTTCCAGAAATTTTTCATATATCTCTTCCTACTATTCGAATAGCTAATTATACTATTATTCCTTTGTGTATAAGCGCTTCTTTCTTTTTCTTTTGGCTCGTGGATCATTTAGTAAAACAATCTCATAATAAGGGGATATTGATAGGGACGCTTTCTTTGTTGGTTATAATTTTTCTTTCTATAGGATGGAAGGATAATGTATCTTTTTTTGAGAAAAAGGGCTATGCTCAGGCCAGAGAGCTTCATAGAATGGCTTCTTATATGGGGGAGCATTATCGTGAGAGCGAAAAAACGGTTATGTATGATCATATTAATATCACAGGAGGATCATGGATAAAATTATATTTTATGCGGGATTATAATTATCCTTTCTATCGAGCACATTTATTTCGATATGATCGTATCTCAGATAAGCAAGAGCGATGTACGCTTGACGTATTCACCTACCCAGAAACTCCAGAGGCAGAAAAATGTTTTAAAGATCTTGGCGTAGAACTTCTTGCTCTAAACGAAGTTAAAGACGGAAAAAAATTTCGTGAAAATGACAATTTTGTTAAAGTATATACTGGAAACGAATTGTCTTTGTATAAAAAAATTATTTCTGAAGAATAATTATGATATCTCTCTCACACACATTTAGTCAAAAACAAGCAACGTTTATTGTTATAGGTCTTATTTTTGTCAGTTTTTGGATTGCTGTTTTGGGAGAGTGGTTTTCTTTGCATACACCTACGCAAGGATCGTGGGAGATAGCTTTTATAGAACCTCAAGATGATACAAGTTTAGATTTTTGTATTTTTAACGCCTCCAAAAAGAATATTTTTTCCTATACCATAATACAAGAGAGCTCTGTGGTGGAAAAGGGGGAAATAGAGGTGGATTTTAATGAAAAGAAAGAAATTTTTTTTGAAGAAAAGAAATTTTTTGAAAAAGGGGGAGAAGGAATATATCGGATAGAAATCGAAGATGCTTCGGGAAAGAGGAGGGATATTTATCGATACGTTATGTTGTAAGTTTTTTTGAAATTCTCTATGCTTACTCTAGGAAAATCATTTTTTTTGCTTTTTATTGCAGAATTCCTCTTTTATGTTTCAGGGTATGTTATTCATATGGGAGCGGGAAGGATTTTGGGAGTAGAAGATTATGGGCGGTATTCACTTATCATTACTTTTACTATTCTCATCGCCAATCTTATAGGTGCGGGTCTTCCTATTGCTATGAGTAAATATATCAGTAGTTTTCGATCAGAAAAGAAATACGATTGTATAGCACTTGTCAAGAAAAAAATAGCTTTGTGGCAAGGAATATTTATGATTTTTTTGGGAGGAGTTTTTTTTCTTCTTGCTCCTGTCTTTGCTCGTATGCTGGGAGACGAATCTCTCACGTTTTTCTTTCGTCTGGCTTCAGGAATTATTCCTCTTTATGGGGCTGATTTGTATTATTTTTATTATTATTCTGGCCTTAAACGATTTGATATACAAGCATGGCTCAAATGTGTTCGGGCTCTCTTACGAGTAACGGTTATTTTGGCACTCGCTTTTTGGTTTCATTTGGAGGGAATTATTGCTGGATATCTTCTCGTTCCTTTCCTTGTTTTTTTTATGGCATGGTTTATCGATGTTCGCTATATGAAAAAGTTTACGCCAAAAAAAGAGGGTAGTACAAAAGATACACCATTTTCTTTTTCTAAGACTATTTCTTTAGCATCCCATGCCATAGTTTTTTTGGTTCTTTTTGAAATACTTGTTTCTTTTGATATGTATATTCTCAAATATATTTTGGATGATGATACTCTTATTGGCCAATATAGTGCATCGCTTACTCTTGCACGAATACCCACCTTTCTTTTCTATGCACTTACTATACTTCTCCTTCCCACCCTTTCCGAGATGAGTACAATGAAAAATATAAAGCAATCCAAAGAGATGATCGCGATTGTTTTAAAAAGTATGCTTATCATTACCATCCCTTTTGTCGTTATTCTTTCTGCTTACGCTGAATCTATTCTTACCCTTCTCTTTGGAATTTCTTTTGTGGGTGCCAAAGAGTTCGTTCCACTTTTTTGCCTTTCTATGGGTCTTCTTACCATTCTTTATGTTTTAGGATTTGCTTTTATAGGTGCTGGAAAGGCATCTATTCCTGTTTTTCTTGTTTCTTCGGCTCTTGTGGTCAATAGCATTCTTTCCTTTGTTTTTATCGAAAAATTTGGCGTTCTTGGCGCTTTGTGGGTGAAATTATTTATTTCACTTGGAATAGTGTGTGGAGTCTTGATAGCGGTTTGGAAGGTGTTCGGTGTTCTTATTTCACTGAAAGAATCTTTTTTTAGTCTTCTTTTAGGGGGTATTTTCTATGGAGTAGCTCTTTTTTTTGGAGATTCTCTTTGGATGCTTTGTACAGTCGGATTGATTTTATGTATAGTGTATGTAGGAATACTTTTTTCTTTAGGAATTATTTCTTCAAAAGATACAAAAATATTTGAGTTACAGACATAGAAGAGAGGGAATTTTGAGAAAAGAGGAAGGTTGTACATAGAGAGATATTATATGCGAATAGCTATACAGACTGCTGATTTAGATGCTCCTCGAGTAGATGGTACCCGTGTTTATTTGTGGCAACTTTTGAGAAGATTTGGATCTTTAGCTCCTGATGATGCTTTCACTCTCTATCACAGGACATCATTTAATCCACACATCACCCCTCCAGATTTTTCAAACTATTATGTTCGTTCTCTCCCACAACCACTCTTGTGGACACAAACGCGATTAGCCTTTTCTCTCTATCAAGATAAGCCAAATGCTCTTTGGATGCCAGTACAATCAATGCCTTTTTTTAAAAATCCAAAAATGATTTCCACTGTAACGATTCACGATCTTGCTTTTCGTTATTTTCCTCAACATTTTCCCCTCAGAGATCGCTATAAACTTTTCCTTCTTGCTTCTCTGGCGATACACAGGGCTCACAAAATTATAGCTGTCTCTCGACATACCAAAAAAGATATTCTTCATTTTTATCCTGATATTGATCCAGAAAAAATAACAGTAGTTCATCATGGATATGACTCGAGCATGTTTTCTGCCAAAGAAGAAAAAGATGTCAGAAAAAAAGAGAAATGTTTACAGTCTTTTGGTATAGGAAAAAGTCGCTATCTCCTCTATGTTGGAGCTCTTCAACCAAGAAAAAATATAGAGATGCTTATAGGTGCTTTTAATGTACTAAAAAAGAAGGAAAGTTTTTCTGATATAAAACTTGTTCTCGCTGGTGAACGTGCTTGGCTTTGGGAAAGTATCGAAAGAAAGAGAAATCAAAGCCCGTATCGTGAAGATATTATAATGACGGGAAAATTGCCATTTTGTGATATCGTTACTCTGTATAAAAATGCTTCTCTTTTCGTATACCCTTCTCTTTATGAAGGCTTTGGTTTACCTGTTTTGGAAGGCTTTGGTGCTGGAGTCCCTGTTGTATGCTCAAGAGTTTCTAGTCTTCCTGAGGTAGGCGGTGATGGTGCTGTTTACTTTGATCCTTATTCTGAAAGCGATCTCGTCGCTTCTTTGGAAAAACTTCTTTCAGACGAAGTTCTTTGTCAGTGGTATATTGAGAGGGGGAGAGAGCAGTTGAAACATTTTTCATGGGACAAATGTGCCAAGAAAACACTTGACGTTATACGAAAAGACGTATAAGAGAGAACAGTGAAAAATATGAGGAAGGGACATTTTGAAGATATAAATAAGTAAAAGAAAAAAATGAAAACTTTGTATATAAAAATAGGAAAGAGTATTTCATCTTTTCGAAATGATGGTATCTTTATTACTCTTAGAAGGATTCTTTATGGTCTTTGGGAGATGATGAGGCCTATCGGTAGAGGTGAAATACTCCTTATCTCTGGTGGTTCGGGGGAAAGTTCTCGATATAGGACTCGACATATCAAAGAATTTTTATGTCATAAAGGATTTCGTGCAAAGGCGGTTATACAGGGAAATATGTTTCTTCCTTATGGTGCAGGAGAATTCAGAATTTTTATTTTCCATAGAGTTCTTTGGAATGAAAAAATAAAGACATTTATTGAAAAAAAGAAAAATGAGGGTAAAATTATTATTTTTGAAACGGATGATCTCGTTTTTGATGATGTTCTTTTTAAAAAAACAGATGCGTACCAATCTATGCATTTTCTTGAAAAGGAGCTTTATAAAAAAGCTATGGGAAAAGAATTTCTTGAAGATACTTCTGTTCAGGTGGCAACGACAACAACAAAATTTCTTCAAGAAAAATTAGAAGCAAAGGGAAAAAGGGTTTTTATTATCCCTAATATGCTTTCTTGTGCTGATATGATGTGGTGTGACAGAATACTGTATTCAAAAAAGATGGGTGATTGGGAAAAAAACGAGAGTGTTGTTTTGGGGTATTTTTCGGGGACAAAAAGTCATAAAAGAGATTTCGCTCTTCTTACGAAAACGTTGGTGCGTATTTTTAGTGCATATCCCAATGTCTCTCTTCTTATTGCAGGACCACTTGTTTTAGAAGATGCTCTCAAGCCTTTTTCTGAAAGAATTGTACGCATTCCTTTTTCTGAAAGAAAAAGTCATTTTCTTCATATTGCTTCTGTTGATATAAACTTGGCACCATTAGAGATAGATGATGCTTTTTGTCAGGCAAAATCAGAGGTAAAATTTATCGAGGCGGGTGCTGTAGAAATTCCTACGGTGGCAAGTGCTACCAATACATTCCAATTAGCTATTGATCAGGGTGTGGATGGATTTTTTGCCGAAAATCAAGAGCAATGGTATACTTTCCTTTCGAAACTCATCGAAGATCAAGATTTACGAAAAAATATGGGGCGTGAAGCAAGAAAGAAGGTTAGAGAGAGATACATAACTCAAGCGGATGTTTCAAAAGAGTATATTCATTTTTTACAAGAAAACATAACAAAAAACTAATATGCATATTTTAATAACAGGGGGAGCTGGTTTTATCGGTTCAAAAATAGCACAAGAACTTATCAATAGAGGTGATGAAGTAAGTTTGATTGATAATTTTAATGATTATTATGATCCCTCGCTTAAGCGTGATCGTATTTCAAATTTACTTGGAGGAAAAAAATATATTTTGTATGAAGGAGATATTAGAGATGAACTATTTTTAGAAAAAATTTTTTCAACTAAGCCCATTGATAAGATTGTTCATCTTGCCGCAATGGCAGGAGTCCGTTCGTCTATTGAAAAGCCTCTTCTCTATGAAGAGGTGAATGTTCGAGGAACAATGCTTCTTTTGGAGATGGCAAAAAAATATCCTGTCAAACATTTTGTGTACGCATCTTCTTCTTCAGTATATGGAAATAATACAAAAATACCCTTTTCAGAGACTGACTCGGTTGACCATCCTATTTCTCCCTATGCCGCAACAAAAAAAGCCACAGAACTTTTGGCACATACCTATGAGTATCTTTATAATATACCTCTTACAGGGTTGCGATATTTTACGGTATATGGCCCATGGGGGAGACCAGATATGGCACTTTTCACGTTTGTAAAACATATACTTGAAAATAAATCAATTGATGTATATAATGAAGGTCGTATGTCACGAAACTTTACCTACATAGATGATATTGTTTCGGGAACGATACGTGTTTTGGATGCTGAGACTGGTTTGGGTATAATGAATATAGGAGGAGATCGCGAAGAAACACTTTTGCGGTTTATTGAGGTCATTGAAAAAAATACGGGGAAAAAGGCAATAAAAAATATGTTACCGATGCAACCAGGAGATGTTCCTCAAACGGTTGCGGATATTTCCAAGCTCCGTGCTTTAGGTTGGGAGCCGACAACTCGTATAGAAGAAGGGATACGTTCTTTTGTGAAATGGTATCGTTCGTATTATAAAGTAGAGAAAGAATAATAAATTTTAAGAAATAGTATATGACTGAAGAAAAAGCAGAAAAAAAAGAAGTGCAGAAAAAAGAGGAAAAAGAGAATGTTTCTCAAAAAGAAAGTGTACAGGGAAAAGAAGTGAAGGATATCTCTCTTGAAAATGAAAAAAAAGAAACAACGGATAAAAAGAAAAAAGTTTCAGAAATAAAAGTTCTTTCTTTTTTGATCATAGCTCTTTGCATAGGGTATGTCGTATCTTTGGAGGACGCTAGGGAATCTTTATTTTCTTTTTTTAGTAAAGACAATGCGAAAAAGCTCTCTGTAGTAGAAACGGTAGATGCGACAAATGTTGATCAATTTAGTTATGCGGTAGGTACTTTATTTGCTGAATCTCTTTCTGAATCTCTTGATCAGGCAAAACAAGAAGGTGAGGAGGTAAATAGGGATATTCTCGTTCAAGCTATATCTGAAAGACTCCTTCTTTCAGAAGAAAAATCAGCGATGACAAAAGAGCAAGTTGAAGAAGTTATAACTGCAAAACAAACAATGATGCAGGAAAGTCTTGAAAAAGAAAAACAAGAGAATATAGTAGCTGGAGAGAAATATAGAGAAGAGTATCAAAGTCGTGAAGGAGTGAAGAAAACAAAGAGCGGAGTCCTCTACTCTGTTGTAAAATCAGGCAATGGTGCCTTGGTTGGTACAAAAACAGCACTTGTACAGTATAAAGGATCACTTGTGGATGGAACCGTTTTCGATTCTTCTGAAAACAGTGGAGGTGAAAGTGTCCCTTTCTCTTCTGAACAGGTTATTCCTGGTCTAGGTGAACTTTTGTCTCTTATGCGAGTTGGGGATGAATGGGAAATAGTTATTCCTTATGATTTGGCCTATGGCGAGCAAGGTGCTGGAGGAGTAGTTGGACCTGGTGAGACGCTTATCTTTACGGTTTCTGTAACAGGCATTCAAAGTTAATTTGTACACAAGATATGATAATATTGTTTCTATTCTAGATTTAAATGGTAAGTAAAATATGCGTATGGAAGAAGAAAAGGAAAAAAATAAAATCAATATATCGGTGCCACGCTCAACCTACGCCACTTTTTTCCCTTTTTGAGAAGAGAAAATCGAGGTTTCTCATCCTTTTGTTTGTGGGAATTGTCGTAGGCTTTGTGGTGAAATGGAATGTTTCGGATTACGTCACTATGGGCTATGAAGATTATATGATAGAAAGGAATAAACAGGTTTTTAATTATAAAGAGATGGCAGAGACTATAGCAAAAGAAGCTTCTTCAAATCAAGAGCAGGGTTCTGGTAGTGCTGGAACAGATGCTTCTTGTGGAATATAAGGTCTTTGTTTGAAATGAATAAGAAAAGAAAGTAATTCAGTAAATAAACGAATATGTCTGAAGAATCAATGAAAGAGAATAAAAAGGTATCTGTTCAGAAAGAAAAAACAGAGGAGAATGCTACGAAGGAAAATGTTTTAAAAGAAGAGGGATCTTTTTTGAAAAATATTGTTTCCGTGCTTATTATTGTAACAGGATTGTTTTTTGGAAGTATATTTGTAGATATTACACAGCTTATTTCTGGACAGGGTATATCACAAAAGATACTAGGAGAATCTGATGTCTTTGAATCGGGAGAAAAAACATGGGTAGCTTTTGATGAATCTATTGTGCATGTTTCTGTTCTTACTGACGAAGAATGCCAAGAATGTGATCCTTCACAAGCACTTCTTTTCCTAAGACGTTATATGCCAACCATGCTTGCCAAAGAAATTTCAGCAAATTCTGATGAAGGAAAGAAACTTATTGAGCAAGAAAAAGTTAAAACGCTTCCAGCTTTCGTTTTCGATGCTGATGTTATGGAATCTTCTTTTTATTTGCAGGCAGCTCAGCTTTTTCAGGCAAATGAAGCAAAAACTCTCTTTACTTTGGATATAGCTCAATTAGGTTTATCCGTAGGAAAATATCTTGTTCTCCCTGAAATAAAAGAAAGTGATATTATTGTTGGCGATAAAAATGCACCTGTTACTCTTGTAGAATTTTCTGATTTTGAATGTCCTTATTGTCGAGTACTTCATCCAACCATAGGTCAAGCATTAGAAGAATTTGATGGAAAAGTTCGTTTTGTCTATAAGCATCTTCCTTTATCTTTTCATCCTCAGGCTGAAAATGCAGCACTTGCTTCAGAATGTGCAAATGAACAAGATAAATTTATGGAATATGCTGATATTCTTTTCGAAAAACAAGAAGAATGGAGCGGTACAGAAGGAACATCTCTTTTCAAACGATACGCCACAACTGCACGTTTGAATACAAAAGAGTTTAATATATGTCTTGATTCACAACGTTATAAAGAAAAAGTTTCTTCTGATGCTCAAGAGGCACAAGAATTTGGAATATCAGGAACTCCTGGTATGTTTGTAGGGGGACAGTTTTTGGGAGGAGCTGCCCAATACGAAACTCTTCAGGCTATGATTGTTTCTGAATTAGAAAAAGTAAATGGAGAACAACAATCAGAATAGAAGAAAAAGTCTTCGACACAATATTCACATTAAAACGACTCCTTTAAAAGAGTCGTTTTAATTTTTTTGAAAATATAGAGATAGAAACATTCGATAAAAGCTTTTTAACGCCTACGAGTATGAATTATTACAAGAATCTGTTGCAATTATTGCAAGGATCTTAAAGATGTGTTAATCTGAAATATACTTTAAAAAAAGGTTCTCATATTGTAGACTATTGACAAAATTTTTTTTACGGTCTAGTCTATATATGTGTTTTTATGGTGTTTTAGAATATCATAGTAAAACTAGTAAAAAAAAAGGAACTATCAAATAATATATTTGATGTAGTGTGTAGTGGTTTCTCTATTTTTTTGTTAAAAAGTATCCCTGTAATACGGTTGTTAGAATAATTGAATTTTTGGATCTATACTCAGCTATGGTACAAAAAAAAGACGTTATTGTCTTGGAAGGTGTCGTTTTAGAAACATTACCCAGTACAACTTTTCGTGTGAAGCTTGAAAATGATCATGAAGTATTCGCACATATTTCAGGAAAAATGAGAGTTCATTATATACGATTATTGCCTGGTGATAAAGTTTTGATTGAATTGAGCCCTTATGATCTTTCTAAGGGAAGAATAACAAGAAGATTGTAATTTGAATGATATGAAAGTTCGCGCTTCGGTAAAAAAGTTTTGTGATAAGTGTAAAATCGTTCGACGTCAAGGACGTGTTTATGTTATCTGTAGCAATCCAAAGCATAAACAGCGACAAGGTTAATAGGATCATTATATTGATATAGTGTATAGTTTTTGTTTTATAATAGAAAATTACTATGGCTCGAATAGCAGGTGTTACATTGCCAGACAATAAATGTGTAAAAATTTCCCTTACTTATGTTTTTGGTATAGGAGTCTCTACAAGTGAAAAAATTCTTAAGGAACTTTCTATTAATCCTGAATCTCGAATGAAAGATGTTTCTGATGAGGATGTTAATCGTCTTCGAGAAGCAGTTGAAAAAAAA
The DNA here is from genome assembly GCA_018401135.1 of Candidatus Moraniibacteriota bacterium. Lineage (GTDB taxonomy): Bacteria > Patescibacteriota > Minisyncoccia > Moranbacterales > M50B92. The sequence goes on from JAGYLL010000011.1 coordinate 17,925, forward strand.
TATCGTGTAGAAGGAGATCTTCGTCATGAGATAAAGATGAACATACGAAGATTGAAAGAGATAGGATCATATCGCGGAACTCGACATTCGAAAAATTTACCAGTAAGAGGACAAAGAACAAAGACGAATAATCGAACAGTGAGAGGAAATGTTCGTAAGACTACAGGAAGTGGTCGTCGTACCGTAGAAAAGACGTAGAGAATGTGGTCATTTTTAGTTTTTATATTTTGAAGTTATATGTCTGAAGTATCATCTTTAAAGAAAGGAAAACTTTCTCCTGAAAAAGAGAGTATGATAAAAGCCTCTACAGAAGCAGCTGAAAAAGAATCCGCTGAAGTTTTAGAAGCAAACGCCTCCTCTAAAAAGAAAAAAGGAAAGAGGCAAGTTTTACGAGGCCAGGCTCATATTCAATGTACCTATAATAATACTATGGTGATGTTAAGTGATGCACAGGGGGGTATTCTTGCTTGGTCAAGTAGTGGACTTTTGGGTTTTAAGGGTGCAAAAAAATCAACTCCTTATGCGGCTACACAAGTTGTTGCTGATGTGACAGAGAAAGTTCGAAAATATCAATTAAAGGAAGTTGAAGTTTTTGTCAAAGGTGTTGGAAGTGGGAGAGAGGCCGCAGTAAGAGCATTAGCTAATAATGGTTTTGAGCTTCTCCTTATTAAAGACGTTACTCCTATTGCTCATAATGGTTGTCGACCAAGGAGACCCCGAAGAGTTTAGTTTTTGTATTGGTTTGTTATAATAAATTTGAATTTCTTGTATGGCGAGAGTTATTGATTCCAAATGTGCTTTGTGTCGAAGGGCTGGTGAAAAACTTTTTATTAAAGGTGAGCGTTGTTTTACTCCAAAATGTGCTATGGTACGACGTCCGTACGCACCAGGGATACACGGACAAGCTCGAGGGAAGGCTTTGAGTGAGTTTGGTCGTCAATTAGCTATGAAGCAGAAAATAAAGCGAACATACGGTGTTCTTGAGAGACAATTTCGAAAACACTTTGATGAGGTAAAGAATAAATCTGGAGTGACTGGTGATATGCTTTTGGTTCGTTTAGAACGACGTTTTGATAATGTTGTTTATCGACTAGGTTTGGCGACATCACGAGCACAGGCTAGACAATTAATTTCTCATGGATTTTTCAATCTTAATGGGAAAAAAACAGATATTCCTTCTTGTGAAATTTCGATAGGAGATAGCATAGCTTTTCGCAAAGAAAAAAAAGATAAGAGCTTTCTTTCTCTTTTGAAAGAAATAAAGAAAACGAGTACGATACAAATTCCCGGATGGCTTGTTTTGGATGAATCAAAATGGGAAGGAAAAATGCTTTCTTTTCCAACTCGAGACCATATTGAAGGCGATCTCAATCCACAACTCGTTGTTGAATTTTATTCAAAATAATTCTCTCGTTTAATTTTTAAATAGTATTCTCATGAAAAATAATATTCTTTCTCCTCAAAAAACGGAGTATACTGAGATCAGTAGTACTCGAGGGACTGTTGACGTTATCGGTTGTTATCCTGGTTATGGAGCAACACTTGGTAATGCTTTACGTAGAGTCCTTCTTTCTTCTCTAGAAGGTTCAGCAGCTGTTTCAGTAAGAATTGAAGGCGTTCAACACGAGTTTTCTACTCTAGAGTATGTTCGTGAAGATATTGTTCAAATTCTTCTTTACATAAAGCAAATACGTTTTCAATTGGACTCAGATGAGCCGATGAAAGTATTTCTTAAAAAGAAAGGGGAGGGTGTAGTAACTGCTGGAGATATAGAAACTCCCACAGGGATTACCGTTGTTAATCCTGAACACGTAATTGCTCATCTTACTGATAAAAAAGCAAAGCTTGAAATAGAAATTGAAGTTCAAAAAGGACTTGGGTATGTTCCCGTAGAACAGCAAGAAAGAGAAGAAAAAATGTTAGGTGTTATTGCTGTTGATGCAATATTTACCCCTATAAAAAGAGTAAATTTTACGGTTGATAATGTTCGAGTTGGAAAAAGGACTGATTATGAAAAAATTCAATTAGATATAGAAACAGACGGAACCCTATCACCAAAAGAAGCATTTGATCACGCTGTTCATATTTTGGTGAATCAATTCCAATCACTCGTTTCCTATGAAAAAGAAGAGGGGAAAGAAATTGCTAAGTAGAAGGTGTATTATAAAATAGATTAGTGAGTTATGAAACATAGAAGTCAGGGAAGAAAATTTGGACGAGTTCGTTCTCAACGAAGAGCTCTTGTAAAAACCCTTATGGGAAGTCTTATTGAATATGAAAAAATAACTACAACTGAAGCAAAGGCTAAAGAATTAAAGTCTCGTATAGATAGAATTATTTCTTTGGCAAAAAATATTTCTGATGAAGAGAAAAAAGTTTCTACATTACGAACATTAGAAAGACGTCTTCCAAAAATAGCTATACATAAGTTATTACAAGAAGATTTTAGGAAGCGATTTGAGAAACGATCAAGTGGATTTACTCGAGTCGTGAAATTGATGGCAAGAAAAAGCGACAGTGCTAAAATGGCAGTAATAGAATTTGTAGATTGAATATTTATTTATGACTCAAATAACAAGAAAATACCATCTTTTTGATGCTCAAGATAAGATTTTGGGACGATTGGCAACGGAAGTTGCTCGGATTCTCTCAGGAAAGCATCATTCTAATTTTACTCCAAATATTGATGCTGGAGATTGTGTCGTGATTATTAATGCAGAAAAAATTGCTGTCTCTGGTGGTAAAGAAAAAAAGAAAATGTATCATCGCTATACGGGATATCCTGGCGGATTGCGTACACTTCGTTATGAAGAAATGAAAGATCGTGATGTGAGAAAAATACTTGAAAAGGCTATTTCTGGAATGCTCCCCAAAAACAAGCTCCAACGAGATAGAATGAAACGTTTATTTCTCTATGCAGACGATAAGCATTCTCATGCGATTCATATTACACACGAATAAGAGTTTTTATACATTATGGCAATTACAACAAAAGCAAAGGCTACGAAAGAGAAATCTCTAAAAGACAGGTACTATACAGGAATTGGACGACGAAAAACATCTGTTGCTCGAGTTCGTCTTTATGAAAAACTCGAAAAAAAAGAAGCATCTCTTCTTGTTAATGGCAAAGAAATAGAAAAGTATTTCTCTCTTGTTGATTTTACACGTCAAGCAAAGAAACCGCTTGAAATAACAGGTTTTCTTGAAAAGGCTCGGGTTACATGCATTGTTCGTGGGGGTGGATTACGCGGACAGTCAGAAGCTATTCGACTTGGAATTGCAAGAGCATTGATTTCTATGGATGAAGGTTTGAAGCCAGTTCTCAAGTCAGCAAAACTTCTTACACGAGATGCTCGAAAAGTAGAACGAAAAAAACCAGGATTGAAAAAAGCAAGAAAAGCACCACGTTGGAGCAAACGGTAGGTTTAGAAATCATAGTATATATTTTGAGAACAAAAAGGGAATACAGAAATTCTCTTTTTGTTTTATGTATGATATCCTTATAAAAAAAGAGGTGTTATAATATTTTTAGATAGAGTAGTATGAAAAAAATAAAAGATCTTATAGGTTATTTTTCTAAAAATATTCTTGTCGTTGTAGGCGTCGTGCTTATTTGGCGAGGTATTTGGTATATTTTAGATTTTTTTGACGAGTGGCTTTTTGGGGGAAGTCATTTTTGGACTGCCTTTTTTGGTATTATAGGAGGACTTCTTCTCCTCTATCTTCCTGATAAAGATCTTAAAGAACTTGAAAAATTATAAATATGACGATAGTTTTTGATGGACTTTTTCTTTTTCTTCTTTTTATTCTTTTGGGCGTTTTGGCTGATTTTTTGGTGGAAAATGTTACGTATATAGGAAAAGTAGCAAAAATAAGAATTTTTACGTTTGGTATCCTTCTCGGTTTAGTAACAACACTTCCTGAACTATTTCTTGGAATAAAAGCATCGATTGACCAAGTAGGTGCTTTGTCAGTAGGAAATATTCTCGGTGGTGTGGTTGTTATTCTTGGCTTAGTACTTGGAATGAGCCTTGTTTTTCATAGAGAGATTTTCACACAGAGCAAACTATCTTCTCTCCTTCCTATGGTTTTTGTTATTTTCTCACCTATTCTTTTTGGGCTTGATGGTTCATTTGGATTATTTGATGGGATGAGTATGATAGGGCTCTATCTCGGTCTTGTTTTATATCTTTATAACAAAAATCATTTCGGGAATTCTTTTGGTTTTGGGATCGTTAATAGAAATACTTTGAGTAAAGCTTTATTTCTTTCTGTTTCTAGTATTATCGGTATCCTTATCACTTCACATTTTATTGTAGAAAGAACCTTGTATCTTCTTGAGAGCATTCAAGTAAACGAATTTGTTATAGGAGTACTTATTTTTTCTCTTGGAACTAATTTACCTGAAATTATCATTGCTATAACTTCTTGGAAAAAGAAAGTTTTTGATCTTTCTTTGAGTCATATTCTTAGTTCGACCTTTACGCAAGTCTTGGTCTTGGGTATATTAGCTATCCTTCAGCCGATATACTTTAACGTAGACGCAAACTATTGGATAACAGCGTTCTTTTTGGGACTCACTTTACTTCTTTTTGCGTATTTCTACCATAGTGATAAAAAAATGAATAGGGGAGAGGGGTGGATACTCATTTGCGTATACCTTCTTTTCATACTAACGAGCTTTTATTTTGGATTCTCTGTGTAAAAAATAAATTTTTTTAGACCATTACTATGAGTAAAATTTTTATTGTATGCAGTTTGGTTTTTAATACAGTACATTTTCGTTGTTTGTTATCATACTTAAAAGATGGTTGCATTGCAATTAATTATTGAGGATAGGGCAATAGCGTTGTACACAAAAATAAAGTTATGCTAGAATAAAAAAAGTAAAAAATAAAATAAAGGTTTTATGAGAAATATATCGACATTGTTTTTTTTAATAATGCTTTGTTTTTTCGGAACTTCTTTTGTACAAGCACAAGAAGTTGAAAGAGCTACTGCGACACAAGTCGGTTATATTAATGTCGAAAATGTCCTCATTACAAAACAAGAGAAAAATACAATATATCTTTCTTTCGATCTTTTCAATCAAGGAGAAACATTACAATCTTCTATTATGTATAGTGGTTTTTTGGTTGACTCAAACGAAATGATTGTTGATGAAACTTTTTTAGGAGGACCGCTGAGTGTTGATGCTCAAGCAAAAGAAACGTTTAAGACTCTTTATGAAATTTCTCCTTTTCTGAATCCTGGAACCTATACCGTATGGGTAAAAATGATGACAAAGGGTGGATTACCTTTGGGATCGATGAAGGCTGGAGAAATTTCTCTTTCTGAAAAAGATGTGCAAAAGGGGATTTATGTTGATACAGTAAGTTGTTTTTTTCAGGTTATAAGTGAAAAAGGAAATCTTCTTGAAGAAAAGTACACACTAACACAAGGAGTGGATATCTCTCAGAAAGAAAAATTACAATTTTCTTGTGAAGGAAAAAATAGTGGAGAAAGTGAACTTACGCTTTATTCAAAAATTTCCTTTTTTGAGAGATCTCTTTTTGCTGGAGAGAAGAGCAGTGAAATGATATTTTCAGATCAAGAATTTGTTTTTTCATCGAACGCCACACAAATCTTCTCACCAGTAATTTCTTTGGAAAATGAAGTATTGCGACCTCAAGCATATGACGTAACAGTGACTCTTGTGGATAAAGAAGGAAATGCTTTTTCCAAAGCTGTTAATGGACATTTTGTCGTTCAGGGAGAAAGTGCAACGATTTCACAAGTTACTTCTGATAAAACAACTTATTCCAAAGGAGAAACAGCTATGATCTCGTATGTACTCATAGGAAGTGCAGATAATTTCTCTGATCGAAGGGGTGGTGGTTATTTGGTAAAAAATGTTTTTGTAGAAGCAGAAATATATTCAAAAGGTATACTCTGCGGAACAGCGCGTGGAGCGGTGAACCTCGAGTCAGGTATGGTTATAGGATCTATCCCCGTAGATATTTCCTCGTTATGCCAAGAGGATGTTTCCGTTCTTTTGAATGTTGTAAATAGTGAGGGAGAATCACTTTCTACAAATAAAGCAACTCTTTCTTCTGATACAAAGAGTGCTTCTTTTGATCGTATGCCGATAATTAAGAAAATTATTTTTGTTTTATTTAGTGGAATTGCTTTATCTATTTTTCTTTATTTTATCTTTGTAATACTTCGACGTAAGGGAATAAAAAGAACTTCTCATACAGGTATTAAATCTTTAGTCATATGGGGTTTTGTATTAAGTGGACTACTGGGACTTGATGCCAAAGGCGTTTTGGCTGGAACGTTGACGATTGATGGAGCAACTCAAGATATTAATGTGTATTGGAGCCTAAGTCAAACGATGGTTACTCCTGGTCAAAATATAACACTTACTATGGGAGCTTCTAGAGCTGATTGTGATAATGACGTTCCTTCTCTAGAAGCAAATATTCGTGTCAGTGGAGGAAGTGTGAATCCTTCATCGGTTAGATGGGATACGGTTAAAGAGAGAACCTCTTCAGAAAAAACAGCGACAATTACCGCTCCAAGTAGTGTCGGTTCTTATAGAGTCACTATGGATTTTACTGCACAAGGAGAAGCTTTTGGTCCTAATGGTATGAGAGCTACTGGCACCGTTGATTTTACGGTACAAAATCCAAGTCCAACAGGATCTATTTCATTATATGATTGCGCCATTGCGATAGGACAGTCTTCGTGTGCATCATTCGTCAGTTGGTCATCTTCAAATACTACAACAACTCCAGAGGTGTATCTTGA
>JAGYLL010000012.1 GCA_018401135.1 Candidatus Moraniibacteriota bacterium
TCTATTACCGCATCCAAAATAAGCTGAACTCCTTTGTTTCGAAGAGCTGTTCCTGTAAAAACAGGAATGAGTGTAACGTCTACAACTGCTTTACGCAATGCCTTTTTCAATTCTTCTACAGAAATTTCTTCTCCACCAAGGTATTTTTCTACCAAAACATCATCTGTTTCAGAAATTTTTTCGACAAGTTTATCTCTCCATATTTGAGCTTTTTCTAAAAGTTCAGAAGGTATTTCTTTTTCGACCACCTTTTCTCCCATATCTCCTTCAAACTCATAGGCCTTCATCATCATCAAATCAATCACACCCCGAAAATCTCCTCGTTCTCCAATAGGGAGTTGTGCGGCAACAGCTTTGGAAGTCAAACGATCCCAGATAGATTCCAATGCCTTTTCAAAATCAGCACCCTCTTTGTCTATTTTATTAATAAAACATATTCGAGGAACATTGTAACGATCAGCTTGTCGCCACACGGTTTCTGACTGCGGTTCTACACCTTCTTTTCCATCAAAAACAACTACTCCTCCATCCAAAACACGAAGTGATCGCTCCACTTCAACCGTAAAATCTACGTGCCCAGGAGTATCAATGATATTTACTTGATGATCTTTCCAAAAACATGTCGTTGCAGCGCTTGTAATAGTAATGCCTCGTTCACGTTCTTGTTCCATCCAGTCCATAGTCGCAGCGCCCTCATGAACTTCACCAATTTTATGGGTAATTCCCGTATAAAACAAGATTCGCTCTGTTGTTGTCGTCTTTCCAGCATCTATATGAGCAATAATTCCGATATTTCGAAGTTTATTGATAGAATGTTGTCGTGCCATACTCATTGTACTATTTTCATTATTTACATTTTTCTTTGAAAAAAACTCTTTCATTTTTTCCCTGCTTTTTTATTCTACCCACCTAATTCTACCCATCTAATAAGAAATACCAGAAAAATTCTCTTTGCAAAAATACTTTCACAAGGTATTTTTCAAAAAAATACCAAAACTATTTTTATTTTCACAAAAAAAATTATGCAAAGTGAGCAAATGCTTTATTTGCTTCTGCCATACGATGAACATCATCTCGTTTTTTCATAGCCGATCCTGTTTTTTCTGAGGCATCTATAAATTCATCGGCAAGTTTTTCTGCCATAGCTTTTCCTTTTCTTTTTCGACACGTTTCGATAATCCAACGAATAGCAAGGGTTTGTCGACGATCTCCCGAAACAGGAATGGGAACTTGATAGTTAGCGCCACCAACACGTCGAGATTTAAGTTCCAAAAGAGGGGAAACATTCTTTATCGCTTGTTCAAAAACGTTAAGACCGCCTCGCTTTGTTCGTTCATGAATAATATCAAAAGCTCGATATACCATTTTCTCGGCAACCGATCGCTTTCCGTCATTCATAATACATCCGATAAAACGTCCCACCAAAATACTCTCGTATTGAGAATCTTCTTTCCATCTTTTTATATAAACTCGTTTTCTTCGTGCCATATACTATAATTATTTTCTATCGATCAAAATAAAACTATTCTGCTTTAGGTTTTTTTGTTCCATATTTACTTCGGCCTTTTCTTCGTCCATCAACACCCGTAGTATCCAAAACGCCACGAACAATATGGTAACGAACACCAGGAAGATCTTTCACCCTTCCTCCTCGAATGATAACAATGGAGTGTTCCTGTAATTGATGTCCCATACCAGGAATATAGGCAGTAACTTCCATACCATTCGTAAGACGAACTCGAGCAATTTTACGAAGAGCTGAGTTAGGTTTTTTGGGCGTAGTTGTACTCACTTTCACACACATACCTCGTTTGAAAGGTCCCTGTGATAATGTTTGTCTATTTTTTTGTGAGTTTATAACAAAAGTCAAAGCGGGTGTTTTTGACTTTCTTTTTGTCATAGTTCGTCCTTTTCGAACAAGTTGATTGATAGTTGCCATAGGTATTAAAACATCTAAAATACGAAAATAAAATTTATTACAATGACAGATGTGGCATAAATATTAAACAACTCATCAAAGAGTATGTCCTATAGTACGGAATATTTTTTCTTGTCAAATACACAAAGATAGCTAATGTCAAAATATCACTTTCCCCTATAAAACCCCCCTTACTTTTTTTTAGCTACATTCAAAGATTCCCGGATAATATAGAGAGGTCTTCCAGAAACTTCTGTATGAATTCTGGCTATATAGAGAGCTATAAGTCCCAAGCACATCAAAACGATACCGATAAGAAACATCGTACTTACTGCCACTATTGCCAAAGGAGTAAAAACTTGTGCATCAAGGAATCTCGTAAGGAGCATAATAAAGAGTAAACTGCCACTGATTATGGTTATGAGTATACCCAAATATCCTGCCAAACGAAGAGGAAAAAGAGAGAAAGAAGTAAAGCTATTAAGAGCAAGGCGAAGAAGTTTACCATAGGAATATTGAGCTACTCCGTTTTTTCTCTCTCCCGCAACGAATTCTAACCGTTCTCTACGAAAGCCCATCCAGTCAATAAGTCCCCTAAACATTCTTTCTCTTTCCGGTAAATTTCGAAATGCCTCTATAACCTTTTTATCCATCAAACGAAAATCGGTTGTTCCTGATTCAGATTTCGTATCAGAAATACGATTAAATATCCAATAAAAAAGACCTGAGGAAAACTTCTTAAACCAGCCAACACCTTGTGTTTCTTTGCGAACCGTATAGACAACTTCTGCACCGGATTCCCATAAAGAAAGGAATTGAGGAATACTCTCTGGTGGATGCTGAAGATCTGCGTCCATAGTGATAACAGCATCTCCCCAAGCATAATGACAACCAGCGCTTGTAGCAACCTCTTTTCCAAAATTTCGAGAAAAATCTAACACCTTGATATATTTCTTTTTTTGAGAAAGTTTTTGTAAAACATTCAAACTTTCATCCTTACTTCCATCATTAACAAATATAATCTCCCATTCGTAAGAAAGATTTTTAAAAACTCCCTCAAGAGCCTCTGTAATAAGGGGGATGTTTTTTTCTTCATTATAAACAGGAATAACAAGAGAAATTTTTTTCATACCTTCAGTATACCATTATTTTCTGACGAGACAACCCAATCCATATTTTTATGCATATCTTCTCTCATACTCGTTTTTTGAAAAAGAAAGAAAGACTCACGATCAATGCTCCTATTTGTGTTACTAAAACCAACGTCATAAGGGAAGCAAGGTCTTCTCCCCAGAAAAAAAGTAAAGGAATTTCCAACAAAGAAACTCCCAGTATCCACCATACAAGAGCCTTCTCTTTAATAGAGAGAAAATACTGAAGGAAAAAATTAGAGAGTGTATAGAGAGAAGCAATAAGACCAAACCATCCCAAATATCCACTCATATGAAGATACGTATTTCCAAAAAATACACTCAAAGTAAACGAGGGAAAGAGAAAAAAGAAAAGTGTTGATCCTGTACAAAAAAGCAAAATAAGTATAAGCGCTTTTTTAAACGTTTTTTGTTCATTCTTTCCAGATAAGGTACTTTTTTCATGTTCTTCTGAAGACATAGCAAACATAACGGACGTAACAATTCCTGCTACAAAAAAAATAATTTTAGAAACAATAAATAAAGCACCATACGATCCTGCTTCTTCTGGTGTTAAATGATACTTGGCCAAAACCATATCGATATTACCCAAAAGAGCAAGAGCAAGAGAAGCAAAGAAAACGCTTAACACGTATTTCTTTGCTGAAAGGGTTATAGCACCTCGAGCAAGAGAGTCGATAATTTTTTCTTTTTTCGAAGCACCCTTTTTTTGAATGTCTTCTTTTCGGATATGCTTGAGTACATACAAAGAAAGAAGGTATCCTACAAGCGAAGCCAAAAGAAATGATCCTATAAGACCATCTACAGCAAACCCTAATGTTACAAAAATAAAAGCAAATACTAATTTAGAAAAAGCACCAACGACATTAATAAGTCCTACCCAAAAAAATTTTTGCCACCCAGAAAGTATACCTATTGAAATAGATGAAAAAAAAGAAAGGAACATCATCATCCAAAGAAAAATAATAGCCCATGGATGCTCAATTTTGAGAAATTGTGCTACGAAAGGCGTAAAAAGCAAAGCCCCGCAAAAAGCAAGAAATCCGTACTGAAATATTTTTGTATTAAGATAGCGAAAAAGAAAGTCTCTCGCATTACTATCATTTCTCGCTTTAGCTCTTGAAGCATATTGTGTAGCTACAATTACCAATGCTGAGCCTGGCACTGTTATGATAGCAAGAAGAGAAACGATAGCCTCCATTTCACCATAGATTTGAGGTGTTACCATTCGTCCTATAGCAAAATGAAATAGATAATTGAAAATATTTGCCAACATCGAACCAGAAAAAAGGAGAAAGCTATTCCTCAGAAAAAGACTATTTTTAAAAGTAGAGGTAATATATGCAATCATAATTTTTTTGAAAAAACATATACTTAGTCTATCATATTTTCTCTCCACAACATAACAACTTTTTACAAAAAATATAAAGACATAGTGCGCAAACTATGTCTTTATATTTTTATTCCCAAGAAACTATACTTCGATAATAACAGGAAGAATCATAGGTCGCCTTTGCGTTTTTTGAAAAAGAAACTCTCCCACCTGATCACGAATAGCACCTTCTATACTTCGAAAATCTATTCTCGTATCTCGAGAAGTATTCTTTTTTACAACTTCAAAAACTTTTCTTTTGGTTTCATTTACGAGATCAAAATTTTCTTTAACAAGAATAAATCCTCTTGATGTAATGTGCATATTTCCCACAATTTCTTTGCTTTTAGAATCAATGAGAAGGGTTATAACAAACATTCCATCCTCAGAAAGCATCTGTCTGTCTCTCAAAACAACATGTCCAATATCCCCTACACCAAGTCCGTCAATAAATACATAACTCGAATCTGCTTTTTCTTTGAGCATTTTTGGACGCTCTCCTTTTTTAAAATCCAAAATATTTCCATTATCCAAAACAAAAACGTCTTCTGCAGGATAGTGTGTTTCTACAGCACGTTTTCTCGCTTCTTTGAGAAAAAAGTGATTAGCGTATACAGGAAGAAAATACGAAGGTTTTATTTGACGAATCATTTCTTTCATATCTTCAGCGGTGGAATGTCCACTCATATGAATATCCATAATGTCACTATGAATAACATTCTCACATTTTCTATAGAGATTGTCTTTGAGTCGTTGTACACTTCTTTCATTTCCAGGAACAACAGAAGAGGAAAAAACAATCGTATCATTTTTCTGTAAGGTTATAAAACGATGATTATCAGTAACAATACGGTTAAATACTGCATTGGCTTCACCCTGAGCTCCTGTACAAATAACCACAATTTTATTATCAGGATATTTTTGAATATCATTAATAGGAATAAGGGTTTCTTTCTGCACATTAAGATATCCAAGTTCTCGAGCTGTTTCTATATTTGTTCGCATACTATACCCATCAAGAGCGACTTTTTTCCCTATTTTTTCAGCATAACTCAAAAGATACGAAACACGCTTTATCTGAGAAGAAAATGTTCCGATAATTACTCTTCCGGGAGCTCCTGCGATAAGATCTTCTAAATTTTTCTGCACTTGTTTTTCAGACTTCGGGGCATTCTTATTGATAGCACCAAGACTTTCTAGCATCAATATGGTTGGACGAGGAAGTTTTGCAAGATGTGTATAGGAAAGATTATTCTCTTCTACTGCATCATGTCCAACCGTCCAATCTCCTAAATGAATGACGGTTCCAGCATCTGTTGCCAAAACTACACCAATAGCATCCATAATAGAATGTTCCACATCAAAAAATCCTGCTTGAAACGATCCTAGTCGTACCGTATCTCGAAATGTTTTAACATGTATAGTTTTAAGCCGAGAAATAGATCCAGGATTATGATCCTCAACTTTCTTTTTGATCATTGCAAGCGTCAAGTCTCTTCCTATAATAGGTGGGTAGCCAAGTTTTTCCAAAAGAATAGGAGCTGCCCCTATATGATCAAGATGTCCATGGGTAAAAATAACACCACGAATATTTTTTTCCTTTCCTTTCAAATAATCGGTATTTGGAACGATATAATCGATTCCCGGCATATCCTCTTCAGGAAATTGCATACCCATATCAACGATAACGATATCATTTTCATATTCGAAAATCGTCATATTTCTTCCTACTTCTTCTTGTCCTCCAATAGGAAGAATTCGTAATGTTTTTGGTTTAACCATAGGAATAGGAGAGTTTACACCACTTGTTTTTTGTGTATTTACCCTATCCGTTCCTCCTCGAAGCTCTTGTTTTGAAAAAGAGGCTTGTTTTATGTGCGGATGTTTTCCTTTATGTCCAGAGGAATTTTTTTGTTTGTGATGTCTTGCTTTTGAAGCTCCTTGCTGTTGTTTTTCACTATGATTTCCCTTATTTTTTTGACCTTGTTGCGCATTCCCTGATATATTTTTAAGAGAAGACGCTCCCTTTTGTTTCAAAGAGGGTTTTGCCTGAGAAGAAGATGCGTGATCTTTTTTTGTCACATCACTCTTTTTTTGAGAAGTTGATCGTTTTCGATCTCTTCGTATAGAATCTATAAACATATGCACAATACTCACTAATAAATTAAAAAAACTCTATTTTTTATTTGAAGAAACGCCATCGTTCTTTTTTTGCGTTTTTTATAGAATAAAAATATGTAGGGATAGAGAGATTTGAACTCTCAATTTCTTACGAAAACTAGCTCCTGAAGCTAGTGCGTCTACCAATTTCGCCATATCCCCCAAAAAAAATACTAAAAAAATTTAAAGCATTTTTTTGAATGTCTCTACCATATCTACAGGTGTAGGGTCTATACCATAAGAAAGGGCGAGGTAATACGATGCCCAATCACCGAGTGCAAGAGTTGAGAATATACTAGTATAGACTAAATTTGATTGTATGTCAACTTTTTTAAGAGAAAAGCCTCTTTTAAGCATTATTTCTTCAAACACCTCGTATCGACGAAGTATTCTTGGATCATCATTTCTTTCTCGCAAAAGAAGAAAAGCAAATTCTGCCTGCGGTTGAGTAAAGCCAACCATTTCATTATGATTGAGTTCAGGAAAATAATTCCAAAATGCTGGAGTTTTAGCATTTTCATTTATTTTTATTTTCCAAATCATAGCAAGGTATTTCCATTGCTCCGTTGTATAAACAAGAGGAGTTTTTGTATACAAAAAAGAAGCGATCTCTTTTCCTAAACTTTCTTGTTCTTGTATATCCTTTTCTAATTGATCTGCCTGATTAAGAATATCATCTTTTATTGTTTCTGGTATCATCCCTCCTTGTATCATACTCCCTATGAGCACAGAGAAGAAATGTCCACTTGCCATACGAGGCTGAAAATTTTCAAAAGGAATAGGAAGTTTAATAAAGGGAATGCTTTTTTCTTTGCATATCTGTTCAAGTTTTCCCCCACTTGAAACACCTACAACAGGGAAATTTTTTTCTGTAATTTTTTGCAATACGGAAAGCGTTTCTTCAGTATTCCCTGAATGAGAACATACTATATGAAGAGTGTCTTTGGTACTCTGAAGAGGGAGATCGTATGAACGATGAGGCTCTATAGCAACATAAGGAAAGTCCCAAAGTCGAGACATTTTCCGTAGATACATATCGACTATATTTGCACCAAGGGCACTTCCCCCCATACCCAAGACAAGCACTCGAACGCATTTTTTGGGAATAAGCACCGAATCAACACAAGAAAAACCATCAGCACTCTGTCGTGCTTCTTTGAGAATCACGTTTCGCATATCATACCTATCAAGACTCTTTTTTGTATTCATACTCTAGTATAATTTTATAATCAAAATCACTTTTTACTTTTATTTCAACACTCGTTTTGTTTTTACATACCAATTTTCAACATCAAAAAATCTATCTGCGTCTTCAGAGACACGAGAAACAGAAATATTTTGAACTTTTTCATCTATAGGGTAGAGATAGTCAGCAGAGAAAAGATAGAGAGCTGGAACATCATTTTGGAAAATTTCTTCTATTTTCTGAGTTATTTCTCTTCTCTTTTCTTCGTCTCGTTGTACACGAAGATCTTCTATCAAAACATCTAGGGCATCATTTTTATACACAGAAAAATTTAGTCCAGGGTCTTTGGTTCTACTGGAATGCCAGAAAGGATACATATCAGGAATAAGTGTTGTCATATGAGCAGAAAAAAGCATTTCATACTCTCTCGGACGTATAAAATTATTCCACAAATCATAAACAGAAACCACTTTGACATTAATCCGCACGCCTATTTCATTCCATTGTATAGCAAGAAGATCTCCTCCAACTGTAAATTCCCTCCAATCAGTTGTCAACATATCAAACTCTAATCGAACACCGTCTTTTTCTCTCACGCCATCTTCCGATCGAATCCATCCATTATTCTCTAAAAGAGTATTTGCTTCTTCTCTTCGAGACTCCCAAGAAGAATCACTTTCTTTGTTTTCAATGGTATCTAAAAATGGATCATTAGCAATACGAGCTTTTCCATAAAAAATTTCTTCAACCAATTGCTCTTTATCTGTAGCAAGATCGAGTGCCTTTCGAACTTCTTGATACGAAAGAGCTTTGCTCTTATTTTGATTAAAATATACTACATAATAATTTGGATTTTCTATCTCATATAAACGCAAATGTTCTCTATAATCACCAAGACTCTCCCAAGCCCAAGAATCAATACCACTCATACTTTTTACTTCTTTATTTTTGTAGGCATTTCTAAGTGAGTCTCGATCAGGATAGAACTTAAAAACCATAGAAGTTATATAAGGCTCTTTTTGATAATATTCCTGAAAAGCACTGATTTCATAAATAAGCACTTTCCCAGAATCATCTTTTTGTAAACGCTCAAATGTATAGGGACCATTACCGACAGGTTCTAGATTAAGAGAATGAAGGGGGAAATTTTCAGGGGTAACGCTCTCCCAAATGTGTTTTGGAAGCACTCCTACGGTAAGCGACTCTACAAAATCAGCTCGAGGAACATCTAAAGTAAAAATTACCGTATAGTTATCTTCTCCACGAGATACATTCACACCGAGCCACGACTCTCGCAAAGGACTCTTAAAAGCAAGATTTTTTATGATATCTATGGTAAAAAGAATATCGTCAGCTGTTACGATTTTTCCATCATGCCATAAAATATTTTGTTTCAAAAAAACAGTATATACTTTCTGATCTTCAGAAACAGTCCAATCTTTTGCCATATCATTTCGCAATGTTCCATCAGGTGCATATTCCAAAATACCCGAAAAAATAAGTCGGGAAAGATCATAATGAGGACCGCCTGTTTTTGCAAGAACAGGATTAATATAAAGAGGTGATCCTACCATACCTTCAATATATACCCCTCCAAAATCAGGAACTTCGTTGGTAAGTTGACTATACCACGCCATTCCCCAATAAATACAAGCTCCTATAATAACAAAAAGGAGTGTGCTTACTATACACTTATCACGAAAAGAAAAGGAACGAAGTATTTCTCGTCCCCAAAGAAAAAAACGAGCAACAGAAGCTAAGAGGGTATTTTTCACAAAAATTGTCATACAGTAGTATTAAAAACAAGCAAAAAATTTCGTACTTTTTTTCTTACTTTGTCCAAACATTAAGAAGTGACAAGAGAAGGAAAAGAAAGGAAAGAAAAATGGTGGCTCGAACAAGAAATTTTTCAAATCCCCGTTTTGTGTGATAACTTGCAAAAGAATCTCCTCCAAAACCACTCCCTAAACTTGATCCTCTGTTTTGCATCAAAATGGCTACGATAAGAAGAATGGATACAATAACTTGGAATAATTCTATAAATTGCATATAATGAAAAAATAAGTAATAATTCTTATCTATAAAGATATGCATATCGTATCAGGACATTAAGAAAAAGTCAATCTATTTTTAAAGTAAATATCTCAAAAAAAGCTTTTATGAAAAGAATAATTGTTATTATGGCTGGGGGAACAGGAACTCGTTTATGGCCACTTTCACGAACAGCAAAGCCCAAACAATTTCACAAACTCCTTTCTTCAAAAACACTTCTTCAAGAAACCTATGATCGAGCTCTTCAGGTTGTCTCAAAAAATGATATTTATATAGCAACGACCAAACAATACGAAGATCTTGTCCTTAATGACCTTCCAAAAGTATCCCCTACAAATATTATTATTGAGCCCTTTCCTCGAAGCACCTGTCCTGCTATAGCACTTTCGGCTCTCACTCTTCACCTCAAATACAAAGATGCACTTATTGCGACTATTGCATCAGATCATGCTATTGGAAATACGAAAGAATTTTCACGAGCTATTGTTGCATCATTTGAATCTATCGAAGCCTATCCCGATAGTATTGCCACTATAGGAATCAATCCAACCCATCCATCCACAGCGTTTGGATATATAAAAATGGGAAAAGAGCTTGATAAAAAATTCTCCAAAAGAATTTTTTATGCCGATACGTTCAAAGAAAAGCCCAAACAAGCTACAGCAAAGAAATATCTCGCGAGCTGGGAATATCTTTGGAATGCTGGATACTTTATTTTTTCTACTCAAACACTTCTCGATCTCGTACAAAAATATACACCAAAAACCTACACTCTTTTAGAAAAAATACGTATCGAAAATGAGAAAAAATCTCCCTCCAAAAAAAATATCGAGCAACACTATCTTGCTATGCCAGAAGAACCTATCGACACGGCTATACTGGAAAAAATGGACAAAACAAAACGTCTTGTCATACCGACAGATCTCGAATGGGATGATATTGGCAACTGGGAAGCGTTGTATATCTTTTTAAAAAATCGCTATAACTCTTCTATGATAGCAAAAGGAAATCACATAGATTTTGAAAGTGAAGGCTGTTTTGTCTCTGGAAGCGAAAAACTTATAGCCACCATACATCTCAAAGATATTGTCGTCATCGAATCTGATGATGCTATTTTGGTTGCCAATAGAAAAACGGTAGGAACAGATATAAAACGTCTTATAGAAAAACTCAAAAAAGAAGGAAAATGTCCTTATCTTTGATATTTTTTCTCTTGTTCGTATTCAAACATACTTTGTTTAAATGCTTCAAAAACTCTCGGTCCATGAGGACGAGGAAGAAAGATAAGTGCTTCGTCTTCTGCTACAATATAGCTTCCAGGAAATCGTGTTTTTGGATTTTTTTGGATTTTCTTTTTCTGCCACGATCGCAAACTCTTTTCCACAATATCCCAGCTCAAGAGTCTTTCGAAAAAATGCTGTATTTTTTCTCCATAGTTTCCTCGAGCAAGACATAGGGTGTGCTGTGTTCGAGGCATTTCCCAAAAAGGAAAGAATGATCGTATCCAAAGATTACTTTTTATAAAATCTCGGTAGAGCCTCTGATTACAAAGAGGTATTGCAAAAACATATTCTTTTGCACTATAGACATCGCGTGTCCGCATCTCAAGAGAAGATTCTGTTATAAAATGATTGAGGCAAAAACGATCTTTTGTATATATACCATACCTTCGTTTTCCAAAAAAATGAGTACAAAAAGCCATCAATGCACGCGCTGTCCAAATTCTCTTGGAAGCGGTGATAATGAGAACATCCCAATCACTTTTTTTATCAGCACATTGAGAAGCGACTCCTCCCGTAAGAATGATCCCTCGAATGAAAGGAATGTATCGAAATAAACGCGTCCATTTTTTTACGCCAATACGTTTTTCATCAGAATATTTTATCGAGAGCTTTCTTTTGGCAAAATGTTCATACTTTTTGGCAAGAGTATACATACCATTTTCACAAATAACCACACCTTTTTTTTCCCAATCATCAAGAAAAGAAATAATATCTCGCAAAGAAGCCTCTTTCGGTTGCATATGACGAGCAGTTTCTCCCCTAATTTTACCCATATCAAGACACATTCTCCATAATTGAAAGGCTGTTGGAGAAATATCAAGAGTATCAAAATACAAAAAAGAAGCGATACTATTTTTTTGAATTTTCAGGGAAAGCGTTTTTTTCATATACTTTTTTAGTAAGAGTATTGTTGGTCTCTTTATACTTGATTTCTTAATTCAGCCTCAATAAACATATCGATATCACCATCGAGAACATCATAGACTTGTGCTGTTTGGACTTTTGTTCGATGATCTTTTACCAAAGTATAGGGATGGAAAACATACGAACGAATTTGACTTCCCCATTGAGCACTTTTTTTCTCTCCTCGTAACTTTTCTGTTTCTTCTTTCTTCTCCTCCAAAGCCTTTGTATGCAGTTTTGCCACAAGAAATGCCATAGCCTGCTCTTTATTTTGGGCTTGGGATCGCTCACTTTGACAACTCACAACTATACCCGTTGATATATGGGTAATACGAACAGCACTATCGGTTTTATTGATATGTTGTCCACCCGCACCTGAGGCTCGGAACGTATCGATACGAAGATCTTTTTCATCAATACTCACCTCCTCTAAAGAAGCGATAACAGGAAGTATCTCTACTTTGGCAAAAGAAGTTTGTCGCAATTGATTAGCATTGAAAGGGGAAAGTCGAACCAAGCGATGCGTTCCCATTTCGTATTTAAGATTTCCATAGGGATATATACCTGAAATTTTCAAGGTAGCGCTTTTTATCCCAGCTTCTATTCCTCGTGATTGGTCAACTATAGTAGCTACAAAACTATGTCGTTCACACCATCGGAGATACATTCTCAAAAGCATTTCTGCCCAATCTTGTGCATCCACACCACCAGCTCCACTTTGTATAGTGAGAAAAACATCATTCTCATCATACCTTCCAGAAAAAAGTGTCATTCTATCAATATCTTCTATCTCTTTTTCCAAAGAAAAAAGCATTTTCTCTACCTGTTGCTTTTCTTCTTTACTTTGTGCTATAGCTATCCATTCACCAAGCTCTTCTCTTTCCAAAGAAATTTTTGTGAAACGCTTTATGATAGATCGTATATTCTGAGCTTTTTGTAAAATACGTTTCGCTTTTTCAGCATCCTCCCAAAAACCAACGTGCGCAGACTGTTCTTCTAAATCTTTGAGGAGTTTTTCTTTTTGGGAAACGTCAAAGAGAGTCCCGCACAAGCGGGAGTTTAGCAGATAAAGAAAGAAATCTTTCTGAAAATGTCTGTTCTGTCATACGTAGGTATTATATTTTTTAGAGACCGACCTTTGTTTTATTCCTCTTGTGTTGTTCAAAATCTTTGGCAAAATAGGTCTCCCCTGTTTTAGGATCATTGAGGAAAAACCAATAGTCTGAAATGGTCGGTTCTAGAGATGATTGTATAGCATCGAGCGAGGGATTACAAATGGGACCAGGGGGAAGTCCTTGGTATTTATAGGTATTATAGGGAGAATCTTTGGAAAGATCTTGGGCGGAATGTTGAATTTTCCTTTCTTCCAAAACATACGCGAGAGTTGCATCACTCTGGAGAGGCATCCCGCTCTCTATTCGTTTGGCAAAAACTCCACTTACCAATCGTCTATCTTCAGAAGAACGTACCTCTCCCTCAATGATACTTGCCATTGTGATAATGCTAAACAGATTTTCCCCCTGAAAACCAAAAGATTCTTGATATGGTTCCAAAACTTTCTGCAAAAAGGTTTGGAGCATTTTCTCTACAATAGACTCAGGGGATGCTTCGGGATCGAAAAAATAGGTATCAGGAAAAAGAAATCCTTCAAGGGTTGCTCCTTGAGGTAATTGAGCAAGAAAAGGGAAACGATCAGAAAAAACATCAGGTCTTTGTGCAAGTTCCAAAAATTTTTGACCCGAAAGAGTATTTGCTTCTAAACGATCAGCCATTTGTGAAATCGTCCATCCTTCAGGAAAGGTTATGCGAATATCTTCTTTTTTCTGCGAAGTTTTTGTGGTCAAAAAATATACCACTTCACTTACGGTAAGTTCTGGTGGGAGTATAAATGTTCCCGCCTGAAATTTTCCTCGCATATCATCTTTCCACACCCCAAAAACAAAAACTGAAGAAAAAGAAAGGCATCGCTTTTCCTTAAGTATTCTTGCGATATCCCACACATCCGAATCTTCGGGAATAATGATTTCTGTCGTTTCTTTTCCTGTACAAGAAATAGATTGGTATAAAGCAGAAAATACTCCGTACGCACTTCCCACCACTACAACAGAAAACACACCAAGAAAAAACAAAAATTTCATAGTAAAAATATCGTTAGCCTTTTATATCCAGAGGCATAAAAGAAAACCCCGAGTAAACATCTTTCGTAAACGTTTGATCTGCTTGTTTGGCAAGCCTCCATATATCATTATAGAGAGGCACGACTATAACACCCTCTTCTCGAACTTGGCTTTTGAGCTCCTCGGAAAGCTCTTTTATAGGGATATTCACAAGCACTCGATCATACGGATTATACGGAGGAAAGCTTTTCTCATCCTTTTTGAGAAAAAATTCTACTCTTTTACGCTTTACAAATTGATATTTATCAACATTTTCTCGTGCCAAGTCAAGAAGCTCTTTGGAAGTTTCTATCGAGGTGACCTTTCCCTCTTTTCCTACCATAAAAGCCAAAAGTGCCGTAACCCATCCAGAGCCACTCCCTATTTCTAAAATATGATAGCCTCTCTGGACATCAAGAAGTTCTAACATCGTGGCAACTATTTGAGGTTGAGGAATAGATTGACCAAAACCTATAGGAAAAGGAATGTCAGCATCAGCAGAACTATGGAATTCTTCTGGGATAAATTCTATGCGTTGAATCTCCGAAAAAGCATCCGTAACCAGATCAGATTGTAAATAGCCCTTAAGAATAAGATTATTGATCAATTGACTCATAGGTGTATTTTACTCACCCATAACGGTTACCAATACATCTCGTTTTCTCACACCATCAAATTCTATAGCAAAAATACTTTGGAGGGGGCGTAATTGCACCTGTCCTTTGCTTATAGGAACCGTTTCGCTACTTCCGACGAGAAGTGTCTTGCAATGAGAATGCCCATTACTCCTTCCGTCACTTTTGGATTGTTTTTTCAATTCGAAAAGATCATGATTGTATTGGGTATCTACAGGAGAAAGTCTATAGAGCATCGTCATAAAATCTTGAAGAAGAAGGGATTCGTTATGATTAATTCCCACTCCCATAGTCGTATGGGGAGAAAAAATCGTAACTACACCCTCTCGTACACCTACTTCTTCTACATAATCCTTCACCATCTCCGTAATATCAACAAATTCAATTTGGGAGCGTGTTTCGAAATGTATGCTTCGTGTTTGAATATTCATTTGTTTTGTGTATTGTTTGAGAGAGAAACTACGCTACATTTGAAAGCATTGCTTTGAGATCTTCTACTGTTTGCACTCCTGTCATTTCTTGTACGATTTCACCGTTTTTAAAAATCTTAAGTGTTGGAATAGACATTACTCCATACTCCGTTGCTTTTTGGGGGTTTTCATCGACATTGAGCTTTCCTACTTTGGCTTTTCCTTCCATTTCTTTGGCAAGGTCTTCTATAACAGGACTCATCATCTGACATGGTCCACACCAAGGAGCCCAGAAGTCTACGAGCACAGGCATATCACTCTTGAGCACTTCTTGGTCAAAATTGTCATCGGTAAATGTTATTTCCATATGATTATAGTATTCACAAATTATATTTTTAGTATACTCTTTTTCTCAGAAAGACAAGGTCTTTTAAAGATAGTTTTTCTCAAAGAAAGTTTTCTTTTAATCCACGTCTACTAATTGGCAACAAATAATATAACTTGTTCCATAATCTTCAGCAGGCTGAGTTACATCAGAAAATTTTATAACATCACCACCACTCTGGAAACATATCCACACCTATTGTGGGAATATGGTTACCATCTAAATTTCAGAATTATCAATACCAGGAAAATTGGGACCAAATTCTACAAGTCTATTTCAGGGACTACAACTTCTCCCCATCTTCACCACCTCCAGCATACTTCAGATGATTAAAGTCGAATTGTTTTAAATTCACAATCTGCATAATTAATCGTCTTATATCCTGATGCCACAGCCACCTCTACGGCACGATTGGTTGAGCATAGGTTCCTATGGATTTGACTTTTGCTATATCTTCTACGTTATCGCCACATTCATCAAGAATATCTCCATCTTTATCCAAAAGAAACTTGATAAGTTCCCTGAAGAAGTTCCACGAATAACCCCCTGAGCAATTACCTGGATCCTAAATCATCAATTGTTCCGCTTATATTATTACGAATCTTAGAAACCATAACAGCAGAGCCTGATTCTGCCGATTGGAGCGCTTGGACACTTTTTCTTGAATCAATAGATGCTCGTTGGTCTATATTGACCGATCCCATAAGAGAGAGTCCTGCCAAAAGGAGAATACTGAGCATTATGAGAGTAAAAGCGAGAATGGATGCTTTTTTTGTATTCTTATTTTCCATATATATGCGTGTTTTATACAATTATTTTTTCTTATTTATTTGAGAAATATACTCTTTTTTCTCAGAAAGACAAGATCTTTTGAAAGATAGTTTTTCTCAAAGAAAGTTTTCTTTTTAATCCACGTCTACACTAATTCACAACAAACAAACGAAACATTTGAAACATTATTTGCTGGAGTAGCCACCGTGATCGAGTCAGTCCCACTATCTTCAATCTTTACTGTTATAGTAGAGTCTACTATTTAGTCAGAATCTGAAATTGCATGATCTACAATTCTAAATCCCGAGGAGAACAGGTCATTGTTGTGGTTCCACTCAGAAGGAGTTGACTTCACATAATGTGACTCACAATTTCCCATAATCAATCTTATATCCTGCTGCCACGGGCTTACCTCCACAGCTCGATTGGTTTGAGCATAGGTTCCTATGGATTTGACTTTCGTACTTCTGAGACACTCTCATTGCATCCGAGAGTGTTCTCATCTTTATCAAAAAACTTGATAAGTTCCCTGAGAAAGCTCCACTAATAACCCCCTGAGCAATTACTTGGATCTAAACTCTCAATTGTTCCGCTTATATTATTGCGAATCTTGGAAACCATAACAGTAGAGCCTGATTCTGCCGATTGGAGCGCTTGGACACTTTTTCTTGAATCAATAGAAGCTCGTTGGTCTATATTGACCGATCCCATAAGAGAGAGTCCTGCCAAGGAGAATACTGAGCATTATGAGGTAAAAGCGAGAATGGATGCTTTTTTTGTATTCTTATTTTCCATATATATGCGTGTTTTATACAATTATTTTTTCTTATTTATTTGAGAAATATACTCTTTTTCCATTATACTACGAAACCATTTTTCAATGCAACAAAACGCTTGTGAACATCCTTTTCTTCTCCTTCAAAAAGAGCACTTGCAACACATACTCCATCAGCACCAGCATTTGCTATATCAGAAATATTTTTTTGATTTACTCCTCCATCAACCCATAAAGACAGAGATCGAGGGATCATTTTTCGGAGAAATCGCACGCGCTCTAGAGTATCTTCAAACATTTCTTGTCCTGATGCTCCAGGGGGAACGCTTACGAGAGTGAGGGAATGTATATGAGAGAAATACGGCTCCAAAGAACGTAAAGGAGTTTTGGGGGCAAGAGCGATGCCTACGTGCATTTTGAGAGAGAGAATGGCTTGTATGATTTTCTCTGCGTCTTCTTTGACTTCATAGTGAAAGATAACTCTTTGGTATCCGGCTCTTTTGCACGATTCTATATATTTGAGAGGATTGGCAACCATAAGATGGGCTTCGAAAAGAAATGGCCATACTCTCGTATCAATATCATTAGGGAGAATTGTTTGAGAAGTTGTAAATGTTTCGTCAGCTATATCTACTTGCACCCAACGAGCAAGACCGACAAGACTTTGCAATCTCTCAAAAGCTAATCTTTTATCTTGTACAAGAAGAGCGGGAATAAGAGTATCAGAAAGAAACGATTGCTTTTCGGCATAGTTTTGTCCAGCAGACTCCATAGAAGAGACTTTTTCTCGTCTTCTTTTGTGTCTTTCTTCCTCAGAATGTGGAGTTTCAAGCCAAATCAAAACTATTTCAAGCATTTCTTCTTGAGAAAGTTCTCGCGAACCAAGACACAAAACATTAGCACCATTATGTTTGCGAGAAAGTTGTGCCTCTTGCTTGTCTCGAACCTCTACAGCACGAATACCTGGAAACTTATTACTGACTAAAGCCATACCCTCTCCACTTCCACAAAGAAGAATTCCTTCACCAAAACCCGAGGAAAGCATCGCTTGGTACATAGCAAAAGCTCGATCAGGATAATCATCTTCTGGCGATCGATCTTTACCGATGCAGTCTCTGACATCATATCCAGCTTCGGAGAGTTTCTGTATAAGAAAATCAGCGGCCACATATCCTGTATGGTCACTTCCTATATAGAGTTTGCGATATTCTGGATAGGTGTGGGTAGGTTGAGTCATATTTTTTTATTTTATTTTTTTAGAACTCGAAACACTTACAAAGATTGTTTCTTTATATAATCATAAGCACTGAGAGATGCCAGAGCTCCTTGACCTGCACTTATATTATTTTGTTTGTACAAAACATCGGTAGCATCTCCTGCTCCAAATATTCCCTGAGCACTGGTTTCTCCTGTTCGGTGATTGAGTATAATTTCTCCAAAGGTATTTCGATTGACAAGATCTCCGAGAAAGTCGGTATTGGGAACCATACCAATTTCTACAAATACACCATCAAGGATAATAGTTTTTTCTTTCTTAGTAAGAATGTCTTGATAGAGAAGTCCTGTCACCACGCTTTGGCCAAGAATTTCTTTGGTAAGAGCATTATAGACTATTTCAACTTTTGGATGTGCCTTTATTTCTTCTTGCAATACACCGTCCCCTCCAAGACGTTCGGTATTAGAGAGAAGATATATTTTTTCTGCATAGGGAAAAAGATCTTGACATGCTTCCAGTCCACTATTTCCCGCTCCCACAACAGCAACGGTTTTATTTTTGAAAAAAGGAGCATCACACGTCGAACAATAGACAACCCCCTTACCCATAAATGTTTCCTCCCCTGGAACATTGAGGTGTCTATGTTTTCCCCCTGTTGCAATAATAAGAGTTTTCGTTTCAAAAATTTCTTCTTTTTTTGTATGTACTCGAAATCCACCATCAATACTTTCTACGGTCTCTACCCTCACCATCGTTTGTATTTCTATATCTTCTTGAGCGCGGAGATGCTTTTCTAATTTTTGAGCAAATTCAAAACCTTTGAGGGAAATATCTCCTATCCAATTTTCTATACTTGCTGATACAGAAGATTGTCCTCCAACGGTGTCGGTAAGAAGGAGTGTTTTGAGTTTTTTCCTCGAAGCATAGATTCCTGCGGAAACACCTGCTGGACCACCACCGATAATAATCACGTCGTACATATATATAAAAATAGTATTACTATGTTTTTAGTATAGCATCGTTTCCTTTTTTGGCAAAAACTCCCCTAACTCCTCTTTTACACACATTCTTTCATATATCTCTCTCACTCTTCATCAGAAAAAACATTTTGTACAACGTTGCGTACATCTTCCAATTTCCTTTTCTCATTTTCCAGAAAGCCTTTTCGTTCTAATTCTTTAAGTTTATTCATAATATTTTGTATAGGCTCACGCATTTCTTGTAAAGACTTCCCTCGCTGTTTGAGAAATTTCACGACCCCATCGACTATAGTTTCTACAACATCTTGGAAAGAAAGAAGGAAAGATCCCATATCATTGCGTATGTGTTCTGGATCTATATCAACCAGTCGAAAAGCATTTCGAGGATCTTTGGTTGTTTTTCCATACACATATTGCTCTTCAAAACCTATGTCGCTGAGAAAATATTTCATTTTTTGTGTATCTGGTGTATAGGTTTGTAAAGTATCGAAAAAATAATCTAAAAGTCCAACAGCAACTTTGGCTCGTTCATATATCTCCCCTTCTCTATTTTCTCGCTCTTCATATACACGATCGGTAATTCCATAAATAACAGCGTCATTATTATTTTTTCCAGAAAGCACAAACTGTGCCGAAACAGGTATATGATATTTTGTTTGCAAAAGATCATATTCACGTTTCGCTCTCCGAACAACTTCTTCTTTATCTTTTTCAAAAAATATCGCATCGCCTACATTTACCAATCGAACGATGACATCAGGATTATTTTTAAGTTCAAAAATACGCTCTTGCCAAACAGCATCTTCCTTAATCTCTGGGATATCTGTAGGCGCAAGAGGAGAAGAAAATGGGAACGATATATCCTTTTCTTTCATAAAGAAAACATTACGAGAAATAAAAATCACCTAGAGTAAACAGTATGCATTATACGCATCAGTACATTATTCTACAAGTTTTCGTAACTGAGTAATCTCATCACGGATAAGAAGTGCTTGTTCAAAATCAAGTTTTTTCGAAGCGTTCTTCATATCTTTCTCTCTTTGTTGTATATGATGCTTAAGTTCTTCTTGTGTATCAAAAATAAGCGTCTCTTGAGGCATCTCGGGTCGTAATTCATGATCTACGATAGATCCTATTTTTTTGATAATAGTTTGAGGGGTAATCTTGTGTTTACGATTATAGGCTATTTGTAATGTTCTTCTTCTGTTTGTTTCAGAAAGAGCACGCTGGAGAGATCCTGTGATGGTATCGGCATACAAAATAACCTTTCCACGAACATTTCTCGCGGCTCGTCCAATCGTTTGTATCAAAGAAGTCTCGCTTCGCAAAAACCCTTCCTTGTCAGCATCAAGAATTCCTATAAGAGAAACTTCTGGCAAATCTAAACCTTCACGCAAAAGATTTACTCCCACAAGCACATCGATTTTTCCTCTTCGAAGATTTTCCAAAATTTTTATACGGTCAAGTGTCTGCACTCCAGAATGAAGATACTCGGCTTTTATATGATCTTCTTTGAGAAATTCTGCGAGATCTTCTGCCATTTTTTTCGTAAGCGTTGTAATGAGGACTCGTTCTTTTCTTTTCAAGATATGGGGTATTTCTTTCATTATATCTTTTACCTGTGTTCGCGTTGGACGAATGTCTATTTCGGGATCGACAAGTCCTGTGGGGCGAATGATTTGTTCTACAACCGCAAGAGAATGCTTTTTTTCGTATTGCGCTGGTGTAGCACTCGTAAAAATAACATTCTTCATATGACTTTCAAACTCTGCGAAGGTAAAAGGTCTATTGTCAAAAGCACTTGGTAAACGAAAACCGTAGTCAATCAGATTTTTCTTCCTTGCTCTATCACCATTATACATTCCTCCAATCTGAGGAACGCTCACATGAGATTCATCTATAACTAAGAGATAATCGTCTCCGAAATAATCGACAAGCGTAAAAGGAGGTTCTCCTGGATTTCTCCCCGTTAAATATCGAGAATAATTTTCGATACCATTGCAATAACCAACCTCTCGCATCATTTCAATATCTTGTTTCGTCCTATGAGCAATTCTTTCTGCTTCAAGAGGCTTATGCGTTTTCTCAAAAAAAGAAATTTGTTCTTTCATTTCTTTTTCTATAGCGACAAGGGCTTTTTCCATAATAGGTTCGGGAACGACAAAATGTTTTGCAGGATAGAGTAAGATGCGATCACGATGGGTAATCGTTTCTCCTGTAAGATGATCGTATTCTTCAATAGCACGTACTTTTCCTTCCGAAAGATCGACACGAACAATCGTTTCTCGACTCGGCATCATCACCTCTATACTATTAGATCTCACCCGAAAACGTCCCCGCTCCAAAACTTCACTTCGTGTATAATGAATCTCCGCTAGTCTCTCAATAATCTTTTCTCTCGAGAGCCTTTGTCCACATACAATGTCGAGCATACTCTCTTGATAAAATTCGGGACTTCCCAGACCATAAATACACGAAACACTTGCTACAACGATAACATCTTTGCGACTCAGAAGCTCTGCTGTCGCACTGTGCCTCAGACGATCAATTTGATCATTTATTTGTGTTTCTTTCTCTATATAGGTATCCGTATGATGTATATAGGCCTCGGGTTGATAGTAATCGTAGTAGGAAACAAAATATTCCACAGCATTTTTGGGGAAAAAAGTACGAAATTCTTGTACAAGCTGGGCGGCCAGTGTTTTATTCGGAGCGATAACCAGTGTAGGTTTTTGGAGCTTTTGTATGACATTGGCGATAGTAAATGTCTTACCTGATCCGGTAACTCCCAAAAGTGTTTGAAAACGATGACCTTTTTCCAAACCCGAAACAAGCTCTTGTATAGCTTGTGGTTGATCTCCAGCGGGAGTATAGTCTGATGAGAGTTCAAATGGCATATCTCTATTGTTTCACTTCTTTATTACTTGAGCAAGTGCACATTTTTATCCCTCCCTTCTTACTATTCATCACATCCCTTTACAAATACTCCTTTATACTGTACCATATAAAACAATCAAGAAAGTCCTCTGAGTATCTCGCCTTTTTCTCTAAAAAAGGATAAGATATTCTTCCTTCGTCACAGATGGCTTTCTTGTGACGATTTTATTTATTAAAGTTCTCTAACGTAAATTCTATGCGATACGAAATACTCTATCTCCTTCCCGAATCCAAGACCGCTGATTGTGAAACTATCGGAAAAGTTATTGAAACACATATCACAGAATGTGGAGCAACCCTTCTCAAAGACTCATGGGAAGATAGACGTAAACTTGCCTATCCTATAAAAAATTCTACAAAAGGAATTTTTGTGGCAAAACGTTTTGAAATTTCCAAAGATGAAGATGCTTTGGAAAAAGAAATTGAGCCCATACAAGAAATAACAAAACGTCTTCGTCTTATGACAGATGTTCTCCGATTCCTTATTGTTTCTGCCGAAAATCTTCCCCCTCTCAAAGAATTTTCTGCACGAAAAGAGGAGGAGCGTCTCAAACACTCCCAAGCACCTCGTCATACCGATGACAAACACGCAAAACGAACAGAAAAAAAATCTTTCAACACTACGCCGATTTCTTCAGATCCTTTTTCCAAAAAAGAAGTCGTGAGTGAAACAAAAAAAGAAGCGTCTTCTCCAGAAAAAACACCTCCTACAAAAGAGAAAGTTGTCGATAAAGATACTAAGGCAATTGATGAAAAACTCAATGAAATTCTTAATATGTAATTTTGAGAAATTTTTTCTAAAACATATAAAGCACAAAAAGGTATGAATGTCAACAAAGTAATCCTCATAGGACGTCTCACACGAGACCCAGAAATAAGATCTACGACTTCTGGTCAAACTATAGCCAAAATTGGACTCGCTACTTCAAGAACGTGGACGGATAAAAATGGTCAAAAGCAAGATCAAGTAGAATATCATAATCTTACTCTCTGGGGACGACTTGGAGAAATAGCAGGACAATATCTCGTAAAAGGACAAGAATGTTATTTCGAAGGACGACTACAAACAAATTCCTATACAGGAAAAGATAATGTAGAAAGGAAAACAACAGATATTGTTGTAGAAACTATGCAAATGGGAAGTAAACCCCAAGGAATGGGGTCTTCTGATGCGAGAAATTATCCACCCAAAGCAAATTCCGCACATAATACCTCTTCTTTTCAAAATCAAAATGCACCATCTCAAAACACAAGACCTCAGAAAGAAGAAGATCTTCCTACTATCAATCTTGATGATGAAAAAGAAGATGTTCGTATCGAAGATGTTCCGTTTTAAAAAAGTATCTATTTATTTTATCTGTGTAATTTTATCTCTATGAAACAATGTTATTTCTGTTCTGAAAAAAATGCCGTTATTGATTATAAAGATGCCTATCTTTTGCGAAGGTTTATGAATTCTTTGGGGAAAATTTATCCTCCCAAAAAACATGGGACCTGCGCGAAACACCAAAGAGAACTTGCTCAAGCTATAAAAAGAGCTCGTATTATGGCACTTATTCCTTTTACTACTCGATAATTTTCTTATTTCTTTATGCTTTCCCTCTCTCAAATAAAAGCGGGTAAAACCATCGTCATAGACGGTCAACCTCATAGCGTACTGGCCAATGAACACTCCAAAATGGGAAGAGCTGGTGCTGTTATGCGAACAAAGCTCAAAAATCTTATTACGGGAGCTGTTTTTGACAAAACCTTTCAAGGAGCCGATAAGGTGGATGAAGCTGATGTAACAAAAGGAAAAGCACAGTATCTCTATGCTGAGGGTGATCTTTTGCATTTTATGGATATGGGAAATTATGAACAATTTTCTCTTTCTAAAGAAGCTCTCGGTGATTCCCTCCAATTTCTTCTTGAAGGAGCAGAGCTTACTATCGTGAGATTTGAAGATCTCCCTATTAACATAGAAATTCCTATAAAAGTATCTCTTCGTGTGATCGAAGCCCCTCCTGGAATAAAAGGTGATACCGCATCAGGTGGAGATAAGCTTGTTACGGTAGAAACGGGTGCAAAAATTACCACCCCTCTATTCGTAAAAGTTGGAGATATTCTTATCATCAATACTCAGACAGGAGCCTACGTAGGACGAGAGTAAAATTTTATTCTTCAATTTATATAAAAAACCTCTTATTAAAGAGGTTTTTTATATAAATAAAACATTGACATACATCCACATTTCAAACAGGAAAGATAAACTTTCTAGGGAGCAACTTCCTTAAAGATAGTTTGTTCTGGCACAGGAATAGGAGGTCTTACTCTATCAAAGACTCCAAGAAAAAGATTTGCTTCGCTATAAGGATATTTATTTCCTATAAGATTAGTTGTGCAGTCTGTTTTCATAGCTCTAATTGTTCTTGT
>JAGYLL010000013.1 GCA_018401135.1 Candidatus Moraniibacteriota bacterium
TGATATAGTAATAAAAAATTGGAAGAAAAAAAAAGAAAAAAGCAAGTCATAAAATATTTTCTTTTTATGCTATACTATGAGTATGAAAAAATATTTTCTCTTTTTTATTATTATTAGTATATTATTTCTATTTCTTTTTAGTGCTTTTTGGTTTTGGAAAAATAAAGAAGACCTCCTTTCTCCCTGTCTTCCCCCTCTTGAATATAGCATTTCAGCAATTGATCCTCGATTTGGTCTTACAAAAGAAGGGGCTCTCGAAGCTCTCCAAGAGGCCGAGGCCGTTTGGGAACAACCTTTTGGAAAGGATCTTTTTTCTTATAAAGAAGGATCTCCTTTTGTCATCTATTTTGTCTATGATGAAAGACAAGAAAAAACTTTTCATTCGCAAAAATTAGAAGAAATGATTACCTCAGACACTGCTGAATATAATGAGCTTGTCAAGGCTTTGGAAGAATCCAAAAAAGAAATCGAAAAACTTGCTCAAGAATATGAAATATTACTTATTGATTATAGCAAAGAAGTTGATCGGTATAATCAAGTAATCTATGACTGGAATCAAAGTGAGCATCTGTCAGAAAATGGTATGGAAGATCTCCTCCTTGAGCACGATAAGCTTGAAAAAAAACATCAAAAAGTTTCACTTCTTGGTGAACGTATCAATACACTTGCCACAAAAACCAAAGAGTTAGCGGACACCATCAATCAAAAAGCACAAAGTGTAAACACTTTTGTAGATACCTATAATACTCTTTTTGAAAAAATGCCTGTTTTCAGCAAAGGAACCTATCAATCTCAGGCGATAACTATATATCAATTTTCAACACGAGAAGATCTCGTCCTCACACTTGCCCATGAATTTGGCCATTCTCTTGGCATTGATCATACCGATGACCCCACCTCTCTTATGTACCCTCTTATTGGCAAACAAAATACTCAACCCATAACAGCAACTCTTGTTGACAAAGAATCCTTAAGTAATGTCTGTAAATTTAAGTACTTTTTACCTTAAAATAAAGGTTTAAATAGTTGACACTTCTCATTTTTTCTTATACTTTAGAAAAATATATTTTATAATTTGTTATGTCTTTACAAAATATTTTTATTGTTTCTGGACCCTCTGGTGTAGGCGAAGATAGTGTTATCGATGGACTTGCCAAAAGACTTCCTCTCGAGCGTGTTATAACGACGACGACTCGAGAGCCTCGAGAAGGGGAATCGCAAGGAAATCCCTATTACTTTATCACTCACAAAGAATTTGAACAAAAAATTCAAGCAGGAGACTTTGTTGAGTACGCTCAAGAATACAATAACAATTACTATGGCGTTACCCAAGAAGAAATAAAACGTGTCACTGAGAGTAGAAAAATAGGTATTTGGAAAATTGAATGGAAAGGTGTTATAACTGCCAAAAAACTCTATCCCAATATTATAGCCATATTTCTTACTGTACGCGATCTCTCCATCCTCGAACAACGTATTCGAAGAAGAAATGGTTCTGTAACAGAAGCTTACATACAAGAACGTATGGAATACACAAAAGAATGGCTCAAACATACTGATATCTATGACTACATCGTCTACAATGAAGAAAATAAGCTCGAAGAAACCATCACTCACGTCGAGGCAATCATTCGAGGGAAAACAAGCATTTCTTAAGTGCGTTCTCAATACAGCCAATAGATATCGTCTTTGGGAAAAAAACGATTGTTTTGTCTTGGGAGTTTCAGGGGGGCCCGATAGTATGGTCCTACTTGATGTTTTTTTTCACCTCTCTTCTAAATATGCATTTACTCTCCATGTAGCCCATATAAATTACCATTTACGAGAAAAGGAGAGTGATCTGGATGAAAAACTTGTACAATCTTTTTGTCTTAAAAGGAATATTCCTTTTCATATTCTTCAAGCACACCCTTTAAAAAAAGATGAGAATACCCTTCGAAATATTCGTTTTCGTTTTTTGGAAAAAATTTGTACACAAACACGTTCTAATGCTATTGTCCTTGCCCACCATCAAGACGATCAAGCAGAAACACTTCTCTTACACCTCTTTCGTGGTGGAGGGAAAAAGGGTCTCTCTGGTATGCGACCCAAAAACAATAAGATCATGCGCCCCTTTCTTTTCCTTTCTAAAAAAGAAATTCTTACCTATGCCAAAAATGGGAACATCCCCTTTCGTATCGATCAAAGCAATGGGCATACACAATTTACAAGAAATATTATAAGAAACGAGTATATTCCCTTGCTAAAAAAAACGTATCCCAATATTTCAAAACTCTTAGCACAAACCTCTCATTATGGCCGAAGAAGATGCCTTTCTTGAAGAAATTACCAAACAATGTTTATATGAAAAAACTTCTAATAGTATTACTTTTTCTTATAAACAATGGGAATCTCTCCACAAAGCCATCCAGAGAAGATTCCTTCGCCTTTGTATATTTTCACTCCCTCATAACCCCAAAAATGAAATATCTTTTTCTCTTATTGAAGAACTGAGTAATGCCTTAAATCATCCAAAATCAAAAAGACAAAAAATTGCATTTGCAGGGTTGATTTTTGAACGCTCTGATGATACGATACGTTTGTTTACGAAAGAAAACTAAGATTATCAACAATTATACATATATGGAAAAAATATTTAAAAATGCTTTTACGCTTATTATAGTTTTTATACTTATTTCTGGTATTTTCTTGCTCTACAATGAGCCTATTGAAAAAAAACCGGAAGAAGTAAGTCTTAATACTCTAGCCAAAAATATCAATGAAGGCTTGGTAAAAACTATAGAGGTGAATGGAAATACTATCTCTATCCTCCTTACCGATGAAACAAAGCAGACTACGGTAAAAGAAACAGAGAGCTCCCTATCCGAATCACTCAAAAATCTTGGTGTAGAAATCGAGAAAATAAATGCTATAGATATTGATATACAAGGTGAATCTCGAACTGCTTTTTGGCTGGGAGCAGTGCTTCCTTTTCTCCTGCCTTTTCTTCTTATTGGATTTTTCATCTGGTTTATGTTCAAACAAGCCCAAAAAGGAAATAGTCAAGCACTTTCTTTTGGTATGAGTAAGGCAAGAATTATTGATCCTAAAGATAAGAAAAAACGAACAACTTTTAAAGATGTTGCGGGAGAAACAGAATCCAAAGAAGAGCTCCTCGAAATTGTAGACTTTCTCAAAGAGCCCAAAAAATTTCTCGCTATGGGAGCAAAAATTCCAAAAGGAGTTCTTCTTATGGGACCTCCTGGAACAGGAAAAACGCTTTTGGCAAAGGCGGTTGCAGGAGAGGCTGGTGTTCCTTTCTTTAATATAAGTGGATCAGAATTTGTTGAGATGTTTGTTGGAGTTGGTGCTAGTAGAGTAAGAGATCTTTTCAAACAAGCCAAAAAACAAGCTCCTTCTATAGTATTTATCGATGAAATTGATGCTGTTGGTCGCCACAGAGGCGCTGGGCTTGGAGGTGGTCATGATGAAAGAGAACAAACGCTCAATCAAATACTTGTCGAGATGGATGGTTTTGAGACAGATGCTGGCGTTATCGTGATAGCCGCAACCAATCGTCCTGATGTTCTCGATCCAGCACTTCTTCGTCCTGGACGATTCGATCGTCGAGTTACCCTAGACCTTCCTGATATAAGAGAGCGTGAGGCCATACTTGCACTTCACATAAAAAACAAACCCGTTCACAAAGTAAATCACACCGTTATTGCACAAAGAACTCCTGGTTTCTCAGGAGCAGATCTTGCCAATCTCCTTAATGAAGCAGCTCTTTTGGCCGCAAGAAGAAACAGAAAAACGATTCGTATGGAAGAAGTAACGGAATCTATCGAAAAAGTTATGCTTGGACCGGCACGAAAAAGTAGAATCATAAATGAAGAAGAAAAGAAAACAGTTGCCTACCACGAAGCTGGGCATGCTCTTGTTGCTCATTTTCTCGAAAACGCTGATCCTGTTCAAAAAGTTTCTATCGTTTCTCGAGGAAGCGCTGGTGGTTATACGCTTTCAGTGCCAACTGAGGACAGAAACCTTCGTAGACGTGCTTACTACATAGATGAATTGGCTGTTCTTCTTGGAGGATATACAAGTGAGAAAGTTGTTTTCGGAGACATTACTACAGGAGCGTCCAATGACCTTCAAAGAGCCACTCACATTGCACGAAGTATGGTAACTCGATATGGAATGAGCTCTCTCGGACCAAGAACGTTTGGCAAAGATCATAGTAATGTTTTCCTTGGTAAAGAAATCTCAGAAGAACGTGATTACTCTGATCAAACCGCTCAAGCAATTGACAAAGAAGTTTCTCAAATGCTTGGCGATGCTTTCAACACAGCTCAATCTATTATAAATGAAAAGCGCTCTATTCTTAATACCATTGCAAAAACACTCCTCGAAAAAGAAACTCTTGAAAAAGAAGCGTTTGATGCTATTGTTTCAGAGAAAGAAGTTTCTCCAGAAAGATCATCTGTTAACGAAAACAAAGAATGATACTATTGTGGTAATTGCGATCTTCTTTCCACTTTAATCTAAATAAGGTAAAAAGAAGATTCGTGATGAGTCCTTAGCTCAGGGGTTAGAGCGCTACGTTGACATCGTAGAGGTCAGTGGTTCGATTCCACTAGGACTCACTTATAGAAAAGTATTTATATTAAAAAATAACATACATAAAAAAGAGACTCACGTCTCTTTTTTATTACCTATTTCTTAATTTCCTTTATAATATTCTTTCCATTCTTGATTATCTGACTGATAGAGTGGCATATATCGAGCTCTTAAACCAACCTCCTCGACAACACGATTCACTTCGGTACTCATTTTTTTATCAGCTTCTCGTATCTCCGTTTGTATATGTTGCTGTATCTCTCCAACTCCGTTTCGAATCGTCTGCTGAATATAAGAAGTTACAAAAGAAGTTATAAGAGCGCTAAAAAATTCTGAGGGAGAGTTAGCTGCTGCGATAATTTTATTCCCCAAATCTGTCACTGATGATTGTATGTCTTTGATAAGAGACCCCGGGGTAATAACATAGCGACCATCAGCTGTTGTTTGTGGTTTGTATCCTTGATACGCCATACTCTGTAAACGAGCTATCTCACGATTTTTTTCAATTTCTGTATAATATTTTTTTTCTGCAAGAAGAGAATACCCATAAGGATTGTTATAATCACTTGAAAAATATGCGTCCCAACACTTCCAATTTCCAGAAGAAAACATTTCGGAAGGATCGCTACAAAATTGATCTAGTGTATACTCTTGAACAGTATCAATTCCTTTTGAAATCTCTCCCCCGATAGTTACTCGAGCGTACTCTTCGAGGT
This sequence comes from Candidatus Moraniibacteriota bacterium, assembly GCA_018401135.1. Lineage (GTDB taxonomy): Bacteria > Patescibacteriota > Minisyncoccia > Moranbacterales > M50B92. The sequence continues at coordinate 5,313 of JAGYLL010000013.1, forward strand.
AAGAAGGATAGCTTTGCACAAAACGAACACCCTCTTGTAGAGTTGCACACGAAGTTACAAGAACATCATCAAAAGGATCGGAAGAAGAAGCTGTAAGGGGAACATAATCACAACCATTCTTTGCTTGAAAAGATGCTGAAAAAAAATCATTCATATATACAACCGATTTATCCATAGGCTTTCTTACAATAAAATCTTCCCAATCGGATATAATAAGGCTTTCCTTTACACTTGCACCACCAATTAATTGACCGACCTGTGTATGAAGCAATTCATAGGCAGTTACTTTTAAAGTTCCTAGTATTGCAGCCTGCATCTCTTCATAGGCAGTGTCCATAGCTCGTTTGGCAATAGCAGCTCCATATGCAGCTCCCCAAACATCAGCTTGCACAACCTGTATTTGAAGGAAAAAACTTAAAAGAAAAATGGAGAAAGTTCCTATTAAATGTTTCATACTGTAGTATTCTATTTATATTTCTTCTTTTGAAAACTTTTTTATAATAATTCAAGAGGAATTTCTTGTATACCTATAGCCTCAATAGTCTCCATAATTTCTTCTTGATATGTTCCCATAAGAACCAACAATCCCTGCGCTCGAGAAAGAATGGCTATATTTCCTATAGGATCTTCTACATTGGGACGAGAAATATCTTCCAAAGAAAGAGAGTACTTGGCGATTTGAAGTCCTTTTTTATGAATATCCAGCATATTTTCAGGAACTTCAATTTCCTTCATCATTTCCAAAGCTTCTGTTCCTCGACCAATCCATTCTTCTATTTGTTCAAAACCTCCTTGTGAAAAACCTCCTATGGCTTGGGAAATTTCTTTTTCTAACATTTCTGCAAAAATATCTCCTGAATCAAGTCGTGTTTGTTGAGGAGAAGTAGAGGCTATAACATAAGCAATAGAAGAAAGGTACTTAATAGAATCTTCTTTTTCTTTATTTTTTCGAGCTTCTTCGCTTAATTGAGAATACTCTTGTTTAAGAACGCGTATTTCTCCCTCTTCAATTTCTGGAAGTTCTATAGGCTCATTAGATTCTGAAATAGCTTCATTTACAAGAGCTTCTATAGACTCAAGAGTAATTTCTTCTCCGTCAGAGGAAACTCCTTCTACCATTCCCGCAATTTGAGCTGCGGTTTTTTGAGTAATATTTAAGGAATTTTCTTGTTCATTCATCAATAAAGATTCCTCTTTCTCTCTCTCAGAAGAAGTTTCTTGAGAAATAATCTTATCTCCAGGCGCTGGCTTTAGTGGATCATAACCACTTTTTATCTCTGCATAATCACTATACCCATCACCGTCAGTATCGGGGTTATAGGGATCTGTTCCCCAAATACTTTCTTCTGCATTACTCAATCCATCCTGATCAAAATCTTCAAAAATGCTTTGCGCACTTTGTGAATGTGTATATGAAGAAAACAATAACACTAAACTCAAAAAAAATGTTATACTAAAGAAAGAGAGATACGTTCGCATATTATTTTTAATTTTACGTAAATGTTTCTTGGAAAAATAAAATTTACATTATATAAAGTATAGCAACTTTTTAGAAAAACAAAGTTTTATCTTATGAACACTTTTTCTCTTCTTAATGATTTTCTTGAATATCTTATTCTAGAAAAAAATCGGTCAGAATTAACATGTGAAACCTATGAGCGTAGAATTCTTTATTTTCTTCATTGGCTAAAAAATGATGACCCAAAAAACATAAATGCTGATAGTGTAAGAAAATATCGACTCCATCTTAACACAAAAATTATCAGAGATGCACCTATTGGAAAAACGACGCAGACCTATTATCTCATCTCCTTGAGAAGCTTTCTCAAATATCTTGCCAAACAAAACATTACCTCTCTTAGTCCAGAAACTATAGAGATAGGAAAGATAGAACAAACAGAAAGAGATTTTCTTGAAAATAATGAATTAGAAAGACTTCTTTCTTCTCCCTCAGAAAAAACAATATCTGGTCTTCGAGATCGAGCAATTTTAGAACTTCTTTTCTCAGCAGGGCTACGAGTTTCAGAGCTTGTTTCTCTTAATAAAGAAAATCTTAATCTTGATCGTCAGGAAATGAGTATACGAGGAAAAGGAAAAAAGCTTCGTATAGTTTTTATTTCTAATTTCGCAAAAAATGCTCTTACTGAATATATCAAAAAAAGAACCGACGTTGACAAAGCATTATTCGTTCGGCTTCGCCATAAAGCACTTGCATCTTTTGATGATGATCTTCGCCTTACCACTCGATCTATTCAAAGAATAGTAAAATATCACGCCACATCTGCAGGTATTGTAAAAAATGTTCATCCCCACACCCTTCGCCATACTTTTGCGACAGATCTCTTACGAAATGGTGCTGATATTCGTAGTGTTCAAACTATGCTGGGACATTCTTCTATCATAACAACTCAAATATATACCCACATAACAAACAATCAACTCAAAGAAGTTCACAAAAAATATCACAGAAAAAATAATTCTCCTGAAAAAAAAGGGTCTTAATCTCTCTTGAGTTTTTTTTCCAAAAAAACATCAGCCGTCTTTGAAATTTTTTTTATCCCCACTTTTTGAAATACAATCACGTACAATTCTTCATTTTGACTCACTACTATACCCTCTCCAAATGAAGTATGCTCTACGCGTTCTCCATCCACAAAGTTTTCTTTTTTTTGTTGCTTTTTTTCTCGATTTCTTTTCAAAAAAACTCCTGTTTTTTCAAAAGAAAACGTATTTTCTTCAAATGTATATTCCTCTTCACTTCTATGAAGAAGTTCTTCGGGAATTTCTCCCAAAAATCGTGATGGTGGATTTGCCTGTATGGAACCAAAAAGCATTCTATGTTTTGCATACGTAAGATAGGCGCATTTTTTAGCTCGAGTTACTCCCACATACATAAGTCGACGCTCTTCCTCAAGATCTGAAACAGACAAAAAAGCTCGGGAATGAGGGAGTATATTTTCTTCCATTCCCACAATAAAAACATACGGGAATTCTAATCCTTTAGCGCTATGCAGAGTCATACAATGAATCATATTTCCCTGTCTATCGACAGCATCACTATCAGAAAGAAGTGCAATTTCTTCCAAAAATAAAGAAATTGCTTCTTTTAATGGAATATCCCAGCCCCAATTATGAGTAAAAATAATCTTGAATATTTTCTCTTTTACTTCTCTTTCCGAAGGTGTAAAGTGCTTCAAATATTCTCTCATAGAACTTGTCTTATATATCATTTCTACCCATAGGAAAGAGTTTTTCTTTTTACTCTGTATCATCTCTTCAGCCCATTGGCAAAATGAGAAATACTTTCTTTTTGACACCTTCAAAGACTTTCTTTTATGACCTTTCCCGCTTCTAACATATTTTTTTCTAGAAAATCAGCATAGTTACGCCAAGCAAGGAAATGTTTCCGATACCTCTTTGGTTCAGTAATGATGATACGCTCAAGTGCTATTTGATCTGTAAGACAAGATATAAAACGTATATGCAAATAATATCTTTAATTTCTTTTCTTTCATAAAATTTCATCCCTCAATAATTTTATAAGGAATACTCTGTGCAAGAAAAGCTTCTTCGAGCTCTTGATTGTGCGTTTGTTCGATATAAAATAGCAAAATCTTTATATGTAAGTTTTTTCATTTTCAGGTTGTGATTGTTTTGCTATGTTGTTTTTGCTTCTTGCACCTCATCTTGAGCTTCATATACAACTATTTTTCTCAGGCCCTCTTGGGTCCAAAGTTTTTCTCTTTTCTGTGTACATTTTGAGAAATAATTCCATGAGCAGCATCTAGAATATTTGTGTAGAACGATAATTTTGTTCGAGATGAATAACTTTAGCACATCCAAGGATAGTCTTTTTTTCAAATTCTAAAATATTTCGTATGTCAGCTCCTCTAAAAGCATATATTGATGCAATCATCCCCAACAACACATAAATTTCTATGTTTAGCTGTAAGCATGGTTATAAGCTGATACTGTACATTATTCGTATCTTGATATTCATCTACAAGAACATAGCCAGAATTTTTGTTGATATTTTTCTAAAATACTCGGATAGTTTTGAAAATTTTAACTGACATCTGAAGATCATCAAAATCAAGAACTCCGTTTTCCCACAAAGAACCTTCTCATAAAGATGGTACACTTTCGCAGTAATTTCTTCAAAATAGCCTTGTGCCTGAGTTGAAAAACTCAAACATCTAAAAACGATTTTTGCTGAAGAAATGAGAGAGAGAAATCCTTTTGGTGAAAATTGTTTTTGGATCAAGATCGATTTCTTTAATAATTTTTTATCAAAGATATTTGTTCGGAAGTATCTATAATGCGAAAACCGCTTTCTCGCCCAAAATTTTTATCTCTTGCCGTAAAATCTTAGAACAAACACTATGGAAGGTTCCTATTACGGGTGAATAAAAGGGAAATTTGAAAAATTTGAATCTTTGAAATCTGTTTTTCAAAGGAACGTGCTATTCGCAGTCGCATTTCTTCTGCAGATTTATTAGGTAAAGGTAACAGCCAGAATAGAGACCGGCTACAATATCTTTGTCATAAATAAGATGCGCTACTCTATGTGTCAATGTTTTCGTTTTCCTGATCCTGCTCCCATAGTATCAAGAGGTCCTTCTGTGTGTAAAACAGCCTCTTTTTGTTCATTAGAGCATCGCCAACATCATAATTATCACAGACTTGTTGTGCATTAGCTGGGAGACTTGTTTGTATATTAAAAAGAAATACTCCTAAGATGATGCATATTTGTTTTTTCATAAAGAATATGTTTTTATACAAAGTTTGTATTTTTGAAAGTATGCTTAGTAATTCTTAATACTACACTATTTCACAAGCTTTTTCCAAAATCTTGAAGAAAAATATTGAAATCAAAGATATTTACCAAACAATCTTTATTGACATCTCCAATATTATTACATTCACTCTTCCCAAAATGAGAAAGAAGAATATTGAAATCGAAGATATTTACAACTCTATCTCTATTCACATCTCCTTTATACGTAAGTATAGAGCTTGAGCCAGCAAAAACCTCCCGTATTTGATTTTCACCTTCTACTTCTTGAGCACCAAAAAGAGAAACTTCTAGCGATCCCGTTCCAGATAAAACGGTGTGTGTATAAGAATAATGTGTTGAAGTAAGCATATTCATCTCGACAGAAGAAAGGGCATTTGCACCAGAAAGAGAGAGGAGAACTATTGGATTTTCAAGAAGGGGCTCATCAAAAAAAGCTTCGACAGTAAGAGAGTCTCCTTCCCTTGCTATAGAAGAAGAAAAGGAAATAGTTGCTCGTGGTGAAACTATATCTCCATAAGGATTGTCTAAGAGAATTCTATAAAAACCACCCTCACCCACCATATAGACAATCCCCGACGTATTCGGATTGGTAATTACTTGTTTAGCTCTAGATTCAGAAAGATTTACATTAATAGGCTCCCATATACCATCAAATTCACTTGTCATCCGAGAAACACCTCCGTTATCCAATGCAATATATGCAATATTTGTTTCTGTATAATCTGTTGCCACGCTATTTACAACCAAAGAAGTAAGTCCTTGATTTTGAGAAGTCCATTCCTGCTCATAATAATTAAGCTTTCTCACGCCTGTTGTTTCTGTAAGAAATACATCTCCTCCACGAGCATTCATAACCGATATATCTTTCATTGTACCCCCACTAGAAGCATTTTCTACAAGCGACCATTCCTCGTCAAGCCCTGAAACTGAAAATAAATCACTCCTATAAAGATCATTAGAATCCGTCAAAGCATATATTTTCTCTCCTCCAAAATCACTTACTACCTTTATGACTGATTTCCCCACCATTCCTGAGTTTTTCAATGTCCAACTCACACCAGCATCATCACTTCGAAACACACCATCTGGAGTTGCTACATAGAGAGAACTAAAACCCCATTGATCTATTTCGATATCTTTAATATTCAGGCTCGATAATCCTGTATTTGATGCTGTCCAAGACGATCCTTCTAGGGTTCCTCTGAAAAATCCATTTGCCGTTCCTACAAAAACTGGCGTGAAAACATTCGTTTCATAAGAAAAAATATCTGTATCAATCTCTTCATATGCCCATTGTATGGCAATATCTTGTATGTTCTGATTCGTAAGACCAGAATTTATAAGCGTCCAGTCTACGCCAGAATTATTACTTCGATATACCCCATGATCTGTACCAAGAAAAACACTATCATCTATAGCCGTTGCTACTTGAAAAGAATATCCCGCCGTACTCGGAGGTGTTATATTTTCCCACTCATTATTTGCTTGTGATTGAGGAATAAAAATAAAAAAAGATAAAAAAAGTAGTAAGTTTAAATATTTAATTGTATTTTGTATGTATTTCATAAAATTTTTCAGAAGTTAAAAAACTCGCTAAGCTTAATACTATCCTTAGTATTAAGCTTAGCACAAAGAACAAATTCTACCTATGATCAGTAACTTGGTCTGAGAGAAAGCTCTCTCGCACACCACCTTCTTCTGAGGCGGTTACGGCAAAATGTACCGTTCCCCAAGGAAGTCCGCCAAGAAGACCGTTTATGGTGGAGGTTTCTATTCCAAAAATAGCATCTTTATCTTCCTCCATAAGAAGATACTGTTTTTGAAAATACATCCTGTATTCAGATGCTTCCAAAACAGAAGACCAGGCTAAACGAACCCATTTCATTCCAACAACATTAGAAATAGGTCCTGCTCCTGTAGAATCCCACAAGCGAATAGCTATCTGATACTTTTTAGATGTATCCAAATTAAGAAGCATCTCCACTGGAAGTATTAATGCTTGACTACTTCCAAAAGTGCCTCTTGGATCGGTAATTCCCATAACAAGAGGGCAATTCCATCCTTTGCCTCGCACAACTTGAAGAGAGCAGGAGCTCCCTTCGACCTTAATGCGTACCTCGCGAGAAGTGATGGAGCCTACTCCTGAAGTAGGATTGGTATAGGTAACCTGAATACCTCCAAGAGAATCTACCGGAGTAACCTGAAGGTCTTGTATTCCTCCTGGCACAGCCCCCGTAATTTGAGAAGCTATCCCAAAGAAGAAAAATAACAAAGAACTACGCCATGAAAATTTCATTCTTTCTTACCCCTTTTATCGTGGTTGGTGAATTTTCTCTTTTATTTTATCACAAGAATGCCTATTTCCAAATTTTTTACAAAAAAATAATATTTTTCAAAAATGCTTCTACTCTTTTCATTTTTTTCTCTCATACTAAAAATATAAAATAATTCAACATACTTATGAAAAGAATATTAATTTTACAATCACATCCAAAAGAAAATAGTTTTTAAATGCTCTTGTAAATGAATATAATAAAGGTGCTACAGGATCAGGAAATAAAATAGAAATTTTAAATTTAATTAATCTGAAACTAGGAAAATTTTTACATTGATGAACACAGAGAAGTTCCCGGCTTTACCAAAAGATTTTATTAAAAGCTCAAAAATTACTTCTTTGGGCTAATCATTTGGTATTTGTTTATCCTACGTGGTGGGCTACTCCACCAGCATTACTAAAACTCTTTATTGAAATAGTTTTCCACTGGATTTGCTTATAACATCAAAAACAACGGACCAATACCTAGGTGGAATAAACTACTTTCCAATAAATCTGCTTGTATAATAACTACTAAGTGGATTCAATTTACTTCTGGTATTATGTGTGGTTTGTTGGTGATCCAGCTTTAAAATGATGAAGGATATTTTGCACTTTTGTGGTATTAAGCCTGTTTGCAAACACTATTTTGATCTATAAAGATGTCAACAAAGAGCAGAGGGTTCTGTTGGTTAAAAAGGCTTATGTTATAGGGAAAAATTATATAATATACAAAAATTCTCTTAAAAACTCTTCTTCTTTACTCTTTTGTTCTTTTTCTTCATACTAGCAAAGTATAAAGCCTTCAAAATATACTATGAAGAAAAGAAATGTTCTTCTTTTTTTTAAAAAATTTTTCAAAGCAGAAATATTATTCTCTTATTGAAAAATTATTACCTTCCTCGAAAATGTCCCCCCTGACTTTTCCCTCTCATGGTTGGGAACATTTACAGCAATTATCGTGGATCTGAATTTTTATCGAAAACTGGCTTGGCAATTTTTCTCATCGTGATTTACAATTTTTCTTTTAATGAATTTACCCACACATTCCTCTTTTTTCTTTTTCTTTACATTCTTTTTCTTATACTTCTCCACTTTTTGCAAAAACAAATCTCCGAGCAACAGCAAACATTCTTTTATGGGATTCCTTTTCATTATTTTAACACCTCCCTTATTTGACAATATTATTTCACAAGGAGCTGGTTTTGCTTTATATATTTGACAGCTTATCAGGACTCCTTCTGATTTTTACTTTTTTGGTGATAATCCAACATTAGGAATTACTTATGGAGTAAGAATTGAGGTTGCTCTTCTCTTATTCTTTTTTAGTTACATCTTTTTTAAAACGCATAGCGTTTTTACGAGCTCTCACTGGTGCTTTTGTCGGTTATATAGCATTTTTATTTTAGGAACATTTCCCTTCCCCGGATAGCCTTTTCTTATTTTAGGCTGGACAAAAGGATTTTTCGAAGTATCCTCTACTGATGTCGCAAGTATATTTCTTTCCCCACAAGCCATTCTTTCTTCTCCTCCAGGAAGTCTTCTTAATACTCTTAATATAAAAATGGGTATTCTCTATGCTTTTATTCTCAGCACTCTCTTACCTCTTCTGGGTTTTCTTTTTTTCAAAAAAACAACTCTTTCTCTTTTTGCCAATGCACGCCTCCCGCAACTTCTCTATCATGGAAATCTTGTATGGTTGGGTGGTGGACTTGCTTTTATTTTTTCACCACAAATACTCACTCATCTTACTTTTTTTAACGCACTTTCTTTTCTTCTTCTTGTTATAGCCTCTTATTATGCATGGCTCGCTACCATTATTCCTAATGACATCTTCGATCTTTCTATTGACACCATAAGTAACTCCAAAAGACCTCTTGTAAAAAAAACTCTTTCTCTCCAATCATATAAAGCTCTTGGATGGACTCTTTTCGGTTCATCTCTCCTTCTCGTCACCCTTTCCTATCCATACCTTCTTTTTCTTTTTATTATCTACCACTCACTCGCATGGATATACAACTCCCCTCCTTTTCGAATAAAACGCTTTCCCTTTATAGCAACGTTTGTAAGTGCGCTTGCATCTCTTCTTATGCTTCTCTCTGGCTATATAGCTATTGACACTTCTCGAACCATCGAACATCTCCCCCCAGAAATAATCCTTTTCCTCCTCTTTGCTTATACACTATCTCTCCCTATAAAAGATTTCAAAGATAGGATAAGTGACAAAAAAGCTCATATTTGGACACTTCCTGTTCTTTTGGGAGAAAAAAGATCACGACTTTTTATCGGAACAGGTATATTTTTTTCCTTTATTTTTAGTGTTATCGTTTTTAATATATATTCTCTTGCTCCATGGGCATTACTTTTTGGATCTCTTTCTTTCTGGATACTCATATTTCCTGATGTATCTTTTTTTGGAAAGAAACTCTATCCACGATATCTCCCTCATAGTATATTTTTTCTCACGCTCCTTTATGGACTTCTTCTTGCATGGGAAATAAGTAAAGTCGTCTAGAAGAATTTTCTCAATTTTTCCATAAGAATGCCCCATTTCCTTACTTCGATATTTTGAGGGCGAATTGTCAAAGATACTTTCATATCTTGCAAAATTTCTTCAATCTCTTTTTTCTCTCTACCAAGCCCATTTGAAAGATTATTTACCAATGTTTTTCTTCGAGCTGAAAAGCCTATCTTTACCAAACGAAAAAATAATTTCTCCTCTTCTTGTGTAAAATGTTCTTTTTGGAAAAAGGGGGTTTTCTTTAAACGAATAAAAGCACTTTCTACTTTAGGAATGGGTAAAAAAGCTTCCTTGGGAACAATAAAAAGTATTTCTGGTTGAGAAAAATATTGAACAGCTACAGAAAGAATACTCATATCACCAGACTTGGCACACATACGCTCCGCCACTTCACGTTGCACCATAAAAAACATTTCCAAGGGTCCCTGTTTCAACTCCAAAAACATTCTCGTAATCGCTGATGTTATATAATAGGGCAAATTCCCAATCACTCGATACGATATTTCTCCTTCTTTTAGAGAAATTCCGAGTTTTTCGCATCTTTTTTTAACAATCTCTCCGATATTGCTTTGTAAAATATCTCCATGAATAATTTCTACGTTTTCAAGAGATTCAAATTTCTTTTTTAGCAAAGAAACGCATCGTTCATCTATTTCTATAGCAATAACATTTGCTCCAGACAATGCTAATTTTTCCGTAATAACTCCTTCTCCAGGACCAATTTCCACTACTATTTCTTTTTCAGATGGAGAAAAAGTAGAAATAATTTTTTCTATTACTTTTTCATCTTGTAAAAAATTTTGCCCCAAAGATTTTTTTGCTCGCATAGAAGGTATTAAAAATAAGACTTTCTTTTATCAATTTTTTACCTCTTCCACCTTTACCTCAATTACTCCGGTACCGAGAAAAGCAATCTCTTGAAATGCCACTTTATCCAGATCAATAATACGATTCGTTCCAAAAGGACCACGATCATTTATCTTTACCATAACTGATTTCCCATTCTCCACATTGGTCACCTTAGCATAACTCCCCAAAGGAAGCCAAGGACTTGCTGCGGAAAGTGTTCCTGTGTGTGCATACCAGGTTCCTAATCCTGTGTGCTTTTTCCCCAATTGTACATAGGTTCCTTGTATGAATTTTTCTTCTATTGGCTCTTTTGTAATATGAGTAGCAAGAAGATTTCGTTTTATTTCTTTTCCATTGTGATAGGTAACATTGTACACAAATTCTTTTTCACCCTTTACTCCTTTTTGTAGCATCTTTCGTTCACGCCATCCAAGGGTATCATCTTTTGATTCTACTTTTGTAAAAGCTATAGACTCATATTCTTTTTCTTCCAAAATTTCTACTCGCACAACCTCAACTTTCATTCCATCTTCAATAAGAGTATCTTTTTCTGGCAAAACAAAATCATTTTCTTTTAGAACGACGCCCTGTTCAGAAAGAAAAGATTGCACGGTTTGAGCAAAAGTTTCTATATTTTGAATTCTTCCTTCAAAAGAAAACTCTAGAAATTTGCTTCTATATATCCAAATATTCATACCAGAACTTAGAGAAGTATCTAGAGAAGGAAAAACGATATCTTTTGAAGATAACTCTTGTATATTTTCTTTTTCAAAAATATCTTTGACAGTGACCTCTTCAGAAAAAATAACAGGGTGCAATCTTCCATCATCCACAAAGACGACTTCTTGATTCGAAACTATTTCCTCATATCCCTCTTCTGAACTAAAGACACTCCAAACAAAAGTTTTTACCAAAAAAAAGACAAGTACAAAGAATAAAACAAAAGTGAAAAAAAAGAATTTTTTCATACTCAATAATCACAATGAAATCGATACTGTATTGCTTCAGCAAGGTATTGGCTTTTTATTTTTTCCTCTCCCTCTAAGTCCGCTATGGTTCTCGCTGTTTTTATCAATCGATAATATCCCCGCGGACTCAATCGAAGACGAGAAATGGCTTTTTTAAGAATTTCTTTGGAGTCTTCATCAAGTTGGCAATATTGTTCAATTGCTTTTGTACTTAATTCGCTATTAAGAGAGAACTTTTCATTTTGAAAACGGTTTCTTTGTTTTTCTCTTGCATTCTCTACACGAATTCTTACTTCTCGACTTCTTTCACTTACTAAAGAAGATTTTGATTGTAATTTTTCCACCTTAAGACGAGGGACTTCAATTTGAAGATCAATTCTATCAAGAAGTGGCCCTGAAAGTTTTTGTATATACCTTTGTCTTTGTGCGCCTGTACAGCTACATATTCGCTCTGGATCCCCAGCGTTTCCACAGGGACAAGGATTCATCGCTGCCACCAAGACAAATCGTGCAGGAAATTCTATAGTTTGTTTTGAACGAGAGATGGTCACAAATCCCTCTTCTAGTGGTTGGCGAAGATTTTCCAAAACACTTCGAGAAAACTCTGGAAATTCATCAAGAAAAAGAACACCTCTGTGTGCCAAAGTAATTTCCCCTGGTTTTGGATCAGATCCACCACCAATAAGAGCAACTGCGCTGGAACTGTGATGCGGGCTTCTAAAAGGACGTTGTTTGAGAAGAAATCTTTCTTGAGAAAGTTTTCCTGAAACGGAATAAATAGTCGTCACTTCCAAACTTTCTTCTCGATTAAGATCAGGGAGTATAGTCGCCATTGCTCGAGCAAGAAGGGTTTTCCCTGATCCTGGAGGTCCACTGAGTAAAATGTTATGTCCTCCAGCAGCTGCAATCTCCAAGGCTCTTTTTGCATGATCTTGTCCTTTAATAAAAGCAAAGTCTCCATCTTCTACTGTTTCATCATCTATTGAGTATATCTCTTTTGTTTCAGAAAAAACCGTTGGAATAATTTTTTCTTTCCCAGAAAGGTGTAAGACAAGTTCTCGAAGAGACGCTACTCCGATAACAGAAATGTCCTCAACAACACTTGCTTCACGAACATTTGCTTTAGGAACATATACTTCTTGTATTCCACATCGTTTAGCACAAACAACAAGAGAAAGGATGCCGTGGACTGAACGTACATCTCCAGAAAGAGAAAGTTCTCCAATAAACATTTTCTCTTTCCACGAAACTTCTATTTGACCAGAAACAGCAAGAAAGCTGAGTGCAATAGGAAGATCATACAAAGGTCCTGCTTTAGGAAGATCTGCAGGAGCAAGGTTAATAGTCACCCGACCATGTGCATACGGAGGAGAAAATCCACTATTTTTAAGAGCTGATTCCACACGATTCCTTGACTCTTTGACCGCAGTATCAGGAAGACCAACTAAAATAAAATTTGGAAGACCACTTCCTAATATATCAGCCTCCACATCAACTATTTTTCCTGACAAACCTACAACAGCTCCCGAATATACTACACATGCCATACAAAAATAAAATTAGTATTTTCCTATTTCATAATAGCATATTTTCGTGAGAAAAAAAGGGAAAAAAGTACTATAATAACTCCAAAAAAGATATATCCGTCTGCAATATTCCAATAAAAGAGATTAAAAAATGGAAAAATATCGTAAACACATCCAAAAAATAATCGGTCTAAAATATTAGAAATACCCCCAACAAACATCAACCCCCAACCAAAAGTTTCTTGTATGTTTTTTGCCCTAAAGAAAAAAAATCCAACTATACTAAGCGGAAACAAAAGCATTATCCATACACCAGAAATAAAACAGGTTATTCCTAAAGCACAAGAATAATTACAAACTGTATCCTCTGATAGAAAGAATGTATGTGTCAATAAATAGTCGATGGAAAGAAAAAAAAGAAAAAATAAAAATTTTCCTAAAAAAGAAATCGCTCTTTTTTTAAAAGATACACCATCTCTAAAAAACAGCATACTTATTCTCCAATATTTGTTTTTGCTTCAGGAAAAGCTCTTAAACGATTTTCATCTATAAGCTCTCCGCTTTTTTCTGATACACCGTAATCACCCTTTTCAATTCTTTCAAGAGCTTCTAGGATATCTCCGAGTCGCCCCTCCAATGTCTTTTCAAGGGCAAGATCACTTTCATATGTCTCAACCTCATGAGCATTATCCTCTGGCTCTCTTCCAATATCATTAAATTGTGTCTCGTAATCCCCACCTTCTTCTGTTATTTTTGCAAAACGAGAAAGTTCTTGTTCTAAACGAGTCTTTTCTTGCAAAAGAACCCCTTTCATCTCCTCAATAAATTCTTCTCTGTGTTTCATATATATGTATTAAATATTCTTTTCTTCTCTTACTAGTATACACATAAAAAGCAAAACTCGTCCAGAAAAACTTAACGCAAAAAAATATTTTCTTTCTGTTGAATACTTATTATTTTACCATTTTTATCGTACATAACAATTATAGCATCTAAACGAAACGGCCATTTTTTATATTGGAGATGTTTTGCTCTATATTGAAATATAACTCTTTCAATTTTTCGAATTTTTTGTTGGGTAATACTCATTTCTGGAGGGAGCGCTTCCTTATCTCTACACACTCTCGTTTTAACTTCCACAAAAACAAGTTTTTTGTCTTTTTTTGCGACAATGTCTATTTCTCCAAGAGAGTACCCGTGTGTATTTCTCACATTTCTTTCTACAATACTATATCGATTTTTTTTCAAAAAGACGACAGCTTCATCTTCACCAAAAAATCCTATATTCTTTTTTTCTTTTTTACAAAAAAAGAGTTTCATTGTATGTATAATTTTCCACATACTCCTATAAAAACAAAAAAATTCCTCTTGGGAACCTAGTAAAAAACTCTCGTAAAAGTTCTGTTACCAGGCGCTGTGAACGCCCAAAATATATTAATTCGGCTCTGCAGCGCCCGGTTCATTCATGCTTAAGGCATCGCTCGAGTATTTCTATCACGGGTGAGTGTAATAGTAACTCATTGGATGCGGTGCTTGTGCACGATATTTTGTCTCCCCGGCCCCCGGTATAACACCTTTGTTTCAAAGAGCAATTTTTTATTTTTTGTTTTTTATTTTTTTGAGGTTTTTTTATTT
>JAGYLL010000014.1 GCA_018401135.1 Candidatus Moraniibacteriota bacterium
ACTCCCCAAGTCAAAGAGAATGTCATAGAACTCATCCTCAAGAACTTCCAAGACATCTTTGGTTGGATTAAGTAAAAAAGATCCATCCCAGATTCTTCCCCCTGAGAAAAAGGGGGATTGAGGGGGATTTTCTTGGGATTTAAAGTTCAGAATCAATACAAATCCCTCCCCCTCGAAGACTCGGGTACTTCCTTTTGGCAAAAGGAGAGAAGAAGGAAAAGAAAGAAAATGCTGGTTACTTTTTTATATTTTCTATTTCTTTGAGATAGCGTTTCGCGATAATTTCCCATGTGAAATTTTTGAGAATGTAAGAAGAAGCACTTTCTCCAAGAGAAATTCTCCTTTCTTTATCATCGAGAAGTTCGAGTATGGTTTTGGTGAAAGCTTGAGCATTTTGTGGTTCTACGAGAATTCCACTTACTCCGTCTCGTATAGCATCTTTGAGACCATCGAGATTACTCGCTATTACAGGCTTTTTACATATTCCCGCCTCTATGGCATTTATGCCAAATCCTTCCATTGATCCCGCAATTCGAATATTGGGAGAGACGACAACGTCAGCAGTATTGAGAAGCGTTTTCATATCTTCCCATGGGAGATTGATAAGGAGATGAACACGAGTATGAAGACGAAGTTCCTCGACAGCTTGTTTGCATCTGGGAAAAAAATTAGCATCCCCAGCTTTTTGAGAAGTGACGACACCTCCTGCAGAAACGAAAATAACATCATCGCCCATAAGAGGCATAACATTTCTGATAAACCATTCAACTCCTTTGTGTTCTACATAACGACCAACTCGTAAAAGTATATATTTTCCCTCAAGTTTCCTCCCAAGGAGTTTTTCGAGATCTTTCCTTGTTCGTTTGGCGACAACATTTTTTTTGTCTATTCCATTGGGTATAAAAACACAACGACTTTTGGGTATACCTGCTTCTATAGCTCGAGTGATAGTTTCGTTGCCCACGGCGATGAGTTTATCCATTGTCTTAAGAGAGGGAATATTAAAAAGTCGGTATATTTTTCCGAAGAGAGATTTTTTCTGAGCAAAGGTAATATCAAGTCCATGTATGATAGATATATAGGTTTTGTGTGGAGCAAAAATACTCAAGATAAATGCTATGGGGGCCAATACGCCGTCACCGATGAGAATAACGTTATGATTTTTTAATTGAGAAAGTCCTTTGAATAAAACATAGGGAAGGAAGAAAGGAAGAAATTTTTTTCCTCGAGTGTTGGCAATAACGGTAATATTGGTAATTTTTGCCAGAGCTTGAGCAAGTTCGTAATTTTGTTTTTCGATACCCCCTATAGTGGGCGGGTGAGATTTGGAGAGAAAAAGAATATTCATAAAAAATAGAAGGAAATTAGAAAAGATGCTATATATATACTATATCTAATTTTTTCATTTGTCATCATTGAGGTAGGTACACTTCTTAAAGTGCTATTGACAATTTACATTTAATGTGCTTATTATAGAAAGAGTTTTTTGAGACTCTTTCTCTAGTAAACGAATGAGGTAATGGCAATGTCCAAAAAAAACCATATAGGTGGAAAGAAAAAAAAGGGGAAACACACAACCATCATTGATGCGGCAGTGAGGCCTGTCGCAATAGCAAAAAGAATGCCAGAAATTACTGGCGTAGCTCCTGGTTTTATAAAAATGGGACTCTCTTCTACACGAGGAGGCATTGCTATAAAAATAAAAAGCGAGAGATCATGCATCCTCCTTTGTATTCGTGGAAACACGAGTGCCCAAGAAATACGTCTGTATGCTCCAAATATTTCAGATGCCGTGAGGCATATTGCAGACGAATTTCAAAAAGATGGAATTCAGATATATGTACAATGAGACACCTATTCAAAGAGTGATGGAATACGCTGTAGTCATCGCTCTTTTTTTTGATAAAATACTTTTTATATTTTGACAAGAGAGGTGAATACGTCTATGCTTTGTGTATAAATAAAAGTAAAAATATATATTGTATGTCTTGGGTTTTTTTTGCATTCCTTTCTGCTATTTTTGCCTCTCTTGTTGCGATATTTGCAAAAATTGGTATAAAAAATATCGATACGACACTTGCAACAACCGTTCGCTCGATTATTATGGCAGGATTTTTGATAGTGGTAAGCTTGGGACTTCAGAAATTTAATAGTCAACTTTTAGCGGAGATAAAGATGAGAGATTGGATATTTATAACCCTTGCAGGAGTTGCGGGTGCCCTTTCATGGTTATTTGGATTTCATGCTTTAAAAAACGGAGAAGCTGGTGCGGTGAGTGCTATTGATCGTTTGAGCATTGTTTTTGTCGTTGTTTTGGCAGCTATTTTTCTTGGAGAGTCATTTGGATGGAAAACGGCTTTAGGTTCTGTTCTTATAGCTCTAGGTGCCTTTCTTATCACGTGGAAATAAAAGTTTTAGGACAGTGTTTGTAGTAGTCGTTGAGAAAATTTTTGTATGGATATTGAGAAAAAAGAAAAGAAATATATATTTTTTGATTTTGATGGAGTATTACACAATACTTTTTTTGTACATTTGCGAGAAATTCGTAATTTTTCGAAAACAGATCTTACAGAGAAAGAGTATCGTGATCTTCATAATGGAAATTTTTTCGAAAGCAGAGAAGAGAAATTAAAAGATTTTGATTGGATAGGATATAGAGATTATGTGCATAGTCATATTTCTTCTCTCACTATGGAAGAAAGAATAAAAAATATCTTAAATGTATTGGCGAAAAAATATGAATTTGCTATCGTGAGTGCTTCGGGAGAAAATATTATTCGTGATTATCTGAAAAATAATGCTGTCTCTCATTTCTTTGGTGATATTTTGGGGGGAGATTTTCATCATTCGAAAGAAGAAAAATTTAAACATCTTTTGAAAAAATACAATCTTTCTTTGGAAAATGCTCTTTTCGTTACTGATACACTTGGTGATATTTTGGAGGCTAATAAGGTTGGTATTCGAACCGTTGCAGTCACCTTTGGTTTTCATAGTAAAGAGCTTCTTCTCGAAGGAAATCCTTTTGCTTGTATTGACGAACCTGAAGAACTTTTGAATTATTGTTAGAGAAAGTATATGCATAAGGCACATCCACAAGTTGGCGTGGGAGCTATCCTCCTCAGAGGACGTTATGTTCTTTTGGGTTTGCGAAAAAGTAAACATGGTCAAGGAGTGTGGGGATTTCCTGGTGGACATCTCGAATATGGTGAAAGTCCAGAAGAATGCTTTGCAAGAGAAGTTTTGGAAGAAATAGGAATAAGTATTGATTTGAAGAATATAGAAAAGGGTCCGTATACCAATGATATTTTCAAAGAAAGTGAAAAACATTATATTACATTATTTCTTATTTCTCGTACTGTTTTGGGGGATCCTTTAGTAAAAGAAGAGGAAAAATGTGAGCAATGGAAGTGGTTTTTGTGGGAAGATATGCCCAAAAATCTCTTTTTACCAATTGTCAATTTGAAAAAATCAGGATATACTCCTTATATATAAGCAAAAAAATTATGTTAGACATTCACTATATTCGAGAAAATGTTCAGGTTGTAAAAGAATCTGTGAAGAACAAAAAGGTTAAGGTTGATATTGATGAGCTTTTGCGTTTGGATGAATCTTGCCGAAATCTTTTGCGGGAAATAGAAAAACTTCGTGCTCAAAAAAATGAAATAAACACTGCTATTCAGAATGCTAAAGATCAAGAAGAAAGAAGTGTTGTTATAGAAAAAGCAAAACTTATAAAAGAACAATTGGATGCACAAGAGCCAAAACTCAAAGAAGAAGAAGCTCGCTTTAGTGAATTGATGTACCTTGTTCCTAATATCACAAGTGAAGATACTCCCATAGGAAAAGATGAGAGTGAGAATGTCGTTTTGCGTCAGGTGGGAGAAAAGCCGAAATTTTCTTTTTCTCCTCGAGAACATTTCGATCTTGCTGAGAATCTTGATCTTATTGACAGTGAACGAGCGGTAAAAGTGAGTGGTTCTCGATTTGTGTATCTCAAAGGAGATCTTGTGATGCTTGAGTGGGCAATGATGTTTTTTGCTCTGCATATACTCACTGATCAAAAAGTACTTGCCTCTCTGGCCAAAGAAAATAAACTCAAAGTAGATACGACACCATTTGTTCCGGTGCTTCCTCCTATGATGATTCGACCTGAAATGCATAGGCGTATGGGACGACTCGATCCTGAAGAGATGTATATGCTTGATAGAGATAATCTTTCTCTTATTGGAAGTGCCGAGCATACATTGGGATCTATGTATGCAGATGAAATTTTGGAAGAAAAAGATCTCCCTCTTCGTATGGTTGGTTTTTCGGGTGCTTTTCGAAGAGAGGCAGGGTCATACGGAAAAGATATGAAAGGAATATTGAGACTACATCAATTTAATAAATTGGAAATGGAAACGTTTACGGTCAAAGAAAAATCTCGAGTTGAGCAAGATTTTATCGTAGCAATACAAGAACATCTTATGCAACAACTCGAAATCCCTTATCAAGTCCTTGCTATTTGCACAGGAGATATGGGAAAGCCAGATTTTCGTCAGATTGATATAGAGGCATGGATGGCTGGACAGGGGAGATATCGAGAAACGCATACCTCAGATCTTATCGGTGATTTTCAAGCACGAAGATTGAATACTCGTGTTCGACGGGAAAATGGCGATATAGAAATAGTTCATATGAATGATGCTACAGCTTTTTCAGAGAGACCCCTTATCGCCATAATGGAAAATAATCAGCAAGAAGATGGGAGTATTATTATTCCTCAGGTTTTACAAAAATGGACAGGGAAAGAAAAGATTGAATCGAGAGGGTAAAGCTTTTGTATGGAAACAGTATATGATGTCGTGGTTATCGGAGGAGGTCCGGCGGGGATGATGGCTGCAGGAAGAGCTTCCGAGCGTGGTCTTCGTGTAGCTCTCTTTGAAAAAAATTATTCGCTTGGGAAAAAACTTCTTCTCACAGGAGGCGGTCGTTGTAATCTTACTAATGCTCAATTTGATCCCCATCTTTTTCTTCAAGCTTTTGGGGTATCTCGAAAATTTCTCTATTCACCTCTTTTGAAATTTGGTGTTCGAGAAACACTTCATTTTTTTCATACCTATAAAATGTTTACCAAAATTGAGGCAGAAAATCGAGTGTTTCCCAAAAGTGATAGCGCGCAATCTGTTCTTGATGTTTTGAGAGAATATATGAAGCGAGGTGGTGTTCGGATTTTCTTTGGACAAAGTATTTCGGGTTTAGAAGTGGGAAAGGGAAAGATACAAGGTGTTCGTCTTACCAATGGAGACAGTGTGAAAGCATCTTCTTTTGTCCTTGCGACAGGGGGAAAGTCTCATCCAGAAACAGGATCAACCGGAGAGGGTTTTCAATGGCTTTCAGATAGTGGACATACCATTGTGGAACCTCGAGCATCACTCGTTCCTTTTCGCGTTTGTGAATTATGGATACGAAAACTTGCGGGTATAAGTTTTTCTGAAGCAAAG
This sequence comes from Candidatus Moraniibacteriota bacterium, assembly GCA_018401135.1. GTDB lineage: Bacteria > Patescibacteriota > Minisyncoccia > Moranbacterales > M50B92. Next base: position 5,484 of record JAGYLL010000014.1, read on the forward strand.
CTTACCGTTTTTCATAAAGAAAAAAAGATGATTTCGAAGAAGGGAAAACTTCTCTTTACCCATTTTGGCCTGAGTGGTCCACTTGCTCTGAATATGAGTAAATATATTGGGGATCTTCTTGGCAATGGGCAGGTGATAGTTTCTGTAGATACTATGCCTCAGAAAACTTTTTTGGAAGTAGATGAAATGGTACAGGAAATTTTTGAAAAACAAAAAAATAAAAAAATAAAAAATACTCTATCAGAAATACTCGCTCCATTAATGATTCCTCCTTTTTTAGAAATTTCTCATATTGATCCTGAAAAACCCGTACATAGCATTACTCGAGAAGAGAGAAAAAATCTTGTTGGATGCATCAAGGATCTTCGTATGACGGTAAAGGGACTTTTGGATGAAAAAAAAGCGATTGTTACGAGTGGAGGAGTAGATCTTCGTGAGATAGATTTTGGGAAAATGCGTTCACGTCTGTATGAAAATCTTTATCTTGTGGGAGACGTTCTTAATATAGATCGTCCTTCAGGTGGGTATAGTTTACAGCTTTGTTGGACGACAGGGTTTGTCGCAGGAGATTCCATTCCTCTTGTGAAAAAAGATATATAAAGCGTATTTTTTCTATGCTTGAAAAGAAGAACAAAAAAAAGAATCTCACAGAAAAAGCAAAAATACTTTTTCTTTTTGAGGAAATACTTGATTTTTATACAAAACATAAACGAGATCTCTTGTGGCGAAAAGAAGACATTACTCCGTATGAGGTGTGGGTTTCAGAGATTATGCTTCAGCAAACGCAGGTTTCTCGTGTCTCACAATACTATGTTCGTTTTTTGAAACGTTTTCCCGATATTGAAACACTTGCCAAAGCTTCATGGGATGAATTTTTGCCATATTATGAAGGACTTGGTTATTATCGACGAGGGAAAAACATGCTTCTTACTGCTCAAAATATAGTCAAATACTATCAGGGAGTATTTCCAAGAGAGATAAGAGAGTTAGAGAAACTACCAGGCGTGGGTCATTATACAGCATGTGCAATTGCGAGTTTTGCCTATGATGAATCTGTTTTGGCATGGGATACAAATTTTTCTCGTGTACTCGGGAGATTTTTTGGGGGAACAAAAGATTGCACGCTCTCTGCGATAAAAATTGAAACGGTTTTAAAACAATACAGGACAAAAAAAAAGAAAGAAAATAAGAAAGTTTCTTTTAAGAATTTTAATGCGGGGATTATGGATTTTGGCTCGCTTGTATGTACAAAAAATCCAAAATGCCAAGAGTGTCCTTTGCAAAGAAATTGTGTGTATTTTCAAGAGGGTGGAGAGAAAGAGAGAAAAATATTGCAAAAAAAAGAAGCTTTCCCCACCAAAGAATCTCAAGTTTTCCTCATTCTTCATGAAAATCATAAAAAATATTTTTCTCTTTCTCAGAAAAAGTTTGAACCTTTTATTTTTGATTCATCTTTAATGAGTAGACAAGAGATAAAACAGTTTTTTTCCAAACCTTTGACTTACCTTTCTGTGAGGCCACCAAAATGAAAACTCTACATAGAAGAAAAACCAATTGGTAATTATTTATGCACAAATTTTTTCTGGTACGTATACTTTTTCCTTTTGAGCCAAAAGAGGTTCATGATATACTTAATACGTGGTTATAGAATCGATAAAAGCATAATATCTTGTAAATATGATTAGTGACATGAATAAAAAAAATTATAGTTTCAAATAAAATGTATTCTTTAAGTATCCACTTATTGTTGAGGATACATTATTTTTATTATTACACAGATTGGGTGTTCTTTGTGAAGACGTTGGTATTTTTGGAATAATCGTTGCGGGAGAATTCTTTTATTCAGTGATGCAAGTCATTTCTTTTCTTATATTGATGTATATGTTATTTTTCTTATTCTTATATTCCAATAAAAATATTTTACTTTATAAATCTTTTGTTTTTAAAAAGAAAAAATAAGGGATATTATAATTGAAAATATTTTAGTTTTTTTTCCAAACATTTGGACTTACCCTCTCTGTAAGACCACCAAAAATGAAACTCTACATAGAAGAAAAACCAACGATAATTATTTATGCACAAATTCTTTCAGGTACACATACTTTTTCTCTTTTTGAGCCAAAAGATGTCTATGCTATACTAGATACGTGGTTATAAAATTATCAGTAAAGAGAAAGAGTATGATATCTTTACAGGAAAATGTTCTACTTGCTCCGTATACAACCTTTAAGATAGGAGGACCCGCTCGTCGGTTTGTTCGTGTCTCTACAGCACAACAGCTTCAAGAGGCTTTTGAGTGGGCAAAAATGAAAGATGTACAAACATTTCTTCTAGGAGGAGGGAGTAATATTTTAGTTTCAGACAAAGGTTTTGATGGATTGGTTATTCACTTAGAATCAACTCCACCGAGAAGAGAGGAGTTTTCTTTGATAGCCTTTGCGGGAACAACACTGAGTTCTGTGGTTGATATGGCACGCGATTGCTCATTAGAAGGAATGCAAAATCTTTCTGGGATTCCTGGTTTGGTGGGTGGCGCAGTAAGGGGAAACGCTGGAGCGTTTGGTGTTGAGATGAAAGATGTTGTTTTTTCTGTACAAGCTCTACACGGAAAAACATTGGAAGAAAAGATATTTTCAAACAAAGAGTGCCATTTTTCGTACCGTACGAGTGTATTTAAAGAAGAGGGATGGATCGTAACAGAGGTACTATTCAAACTTCGACCAGGAGATAAAGAGAAACTGGCAAAAATTATGGAAGATGTTGTAGCACAAAGAAATGCAAAACATAATCAATCAGCGTTATGTGCTGGGTCATTTTTTATCAATCCTGTAGTAGAAAATGAAGAGCTTCGAAAGGAGTTCGAAAAAGAAACGAATGCTTCTTGTCGAGAAAAGAAAGTTCCAGCGGGATGGCTTATTGACAAAATGGGTCTTCGTGGAAAGAAAATGGGAGGTGCTATGGTAAGTGAAATGCATCCAAATTATATAATAAATACCGGAGATGCTAGGGCAGAAGATGTTGTTATGCTTATGAGTTATATAAAACAACAAGTTAGAGATGGATTGGGTGTTCAGCTTACGCAAGAGGTTCAATTGGTAGGTTTTGATTAAAAAAGATTTTTAATTTTCTAAAAGAAAGAATATGAATATACAATATTTGTTTGAAAATGTTGATGTAAGTGCACGAACAAGAGAATATATAGAAAAGCGTTTTTCGGGAATAGAAAAACTCATTGAAGAGCGAGATATCAAATCGACATTTATAGAGGTTGAAATAGACAAAGATAAAAGGGGAATGTATAGGGTGGAAGTTATGGTAAAGTCTCCAGGGAATATGTATCGAAGTGAAGAAACTTCAGAAACAATCGAAGGAAGTGTCGATATCGTCAATGATGAACTCAAGCGCCAAATTCGTGAGGAGAAAGAAAAACTTACAACGCTTCACAAACGAGGTGCACGATCAATTAAGAAAAAAATGGTTATTGATGAAAATGCGAGGTTTTAAACTTTTTGGAAAAAAGAGATAATGTGATGAAGGGGCGAACGCTGTGCGTACGCCCCCTTGTTTATGGATCGGAATCCTCCTTTATTTCCTAGAAGTCTTTTTTGTTTCTCGTATTTTTTTCTTAAGATAAACACTTAAGAGAATCAAGAAAAAAAGACTAAGAAACCATAGAGGTTTTTTCATAATGATTACTGTGCCAAGGGAAATCCCTATGGCAACAATAAAACTGAAAAGAAAACCTATGACGATGCTAATACAAATCGTCAAAAGGTAAAGAAAAGAATTACTCTCATATGCTTCTGAGTTTTCCTCAAGCATATAAGGAATAATAAACACCTTTCTTTTTGTGTTTCCCGAAGTAAGGTATTTGATGGGATACCCAAATACGGAAATCCCTCCAAATTTTCTTCCAGGCCACGTTCCCTCAAAGAACTCCTCATCTCCATCATTGAGCCATGTGAGGAATTCGGAAAGGAGAGAGAGTGAAAGCCACCCTCCAAAAACGAAAACCATCATCCAAAAAGTTGATAGAAACACTGTTTCAAACATTGCATTCCCCGGTTGTTGTTCAAAGAGCTATTTTTATATAGCATTAAATTGCAAATATGTCAAGTTTACGGTAGGGCTTTTCATTGCTATTATAGAAGAAGTTTTTTATTTACTCCTTTTTAATGACAGAACTCTTTATGAACTTTTTTTCAAAAATTTTTGGATCCAATGATCGTGAGGTGCGGAAGATGCAAAGTATAGTAGATGAGATACAGACGTTTGAAGTGAGTTTGGAAAAACTTTCTGATGATGAACTCAAGCAAAAAACAAACGAGTTTCGCCATACTTTGAAACAAGGGAAAACCGAAGACGATATTTTGCCAGAGGCATTTGCTGTTGTTCGTGAGGCTGGGCGAAGAGTGCTTGGACAGAGACATTTTGATGTACAGATGATGGGAGGAATCGTTCTTCATAGAGGAAAAATTGCAGAAATGAGAACGGGAGAAGGAAAGACACTTACTTCTACTTTGGCAGTGTATCTTAATGCGTTGTCAGGAAAAGGTGTTCATGTCGTAACCGTCAATGATTATTTGGCTCGACGTGACTGTAACTGGATGGGTTCCATATATGATTATTTAGGACTTTCAACGGCGTGCATTATGCATAGTGCTTCTTTTCTCTATGAACCGAAAAGGATTGATGAAAATGAAGTGAGTATAGAGAAAGAAAATCTTCGTCCTGTGACTCGAAGAGAAGCATATCTTGCAGATATAACGTACGGAACGAACAATGAATTTGGATTTGATTATCTTCGAGATAATATGGCACAAAAAGAAGAGGATGTTTCACAAAGACCTTTTCATTACGCTATTGTTGATGAGGTTGATTCCATTTTGATAGATGAAGCAAGAACCCCGCTTATTATCAGTGCTCCTGATATGGAATCTACAGGAATGTATGCACAATTTGCCTCTCTTGCATCTCGTTTGGTTCGAGACACTGATTATACGGTTGAAGAAAAATCAAGATCGGTTTCTATAACCGATGAAGGAATAACAAAAGTAGAAAAAAGTCTTGGTGTTTCTAATTTATATGATCCTTCTAATATAAAACTTGTTCATCATCTCGAACAAGCTCTCAAGGCAGAGGCTATTTTTCATATAGATAAAGATTATGTGGTAAAAGATGGAGAGGTGATTATCGTTGATGATTTCACAGGTCGTCTTATGCAGGGGAGAAGATATAGTGAGGGACTTCATCAAGCACTAGAAGCCAAAGAAGGGGTTTCTGTACAAAGAGAATCACGAACACTTGCAACGATTACGTTTCAGAATTTTTTCAGAATGTATACGAAACTTGCTGGTATGACAGGAACAGCTGTTACGAGCGCAGAGGAATTTTCCAAAGTATATGAACTTGATGTTGTAGAAATTCCTACTAATCAGATAATGATACGAAAAGATTTTCCTGATGTTATTTATAAAACAGAAAAAGCAAAATTTCAGGCTATTGCTGAAAAAATAAAAGAAATTACTTCTTCTGGACAACCTGTTCTTGTCGGAACGATTGCTATTGAAAAATCGGAGTATTTGAGTAAAGAGTTGAAAAAACGAGGAGTTTCTCATCAAGTTCTTAATGCTAAACATCACGAAAAAGAAGCAGAAATTATTTCTGGAGCAGGGAAAAAAGGATCGGTGACAATCGCTACAAATATGGCGGGACGAGGAACAGATATTAAATTGGGAGATGGTGTAAAAGAAGTAGGTGGTTTGTTTATACTCGGTTCTGAACGCCATGAAGCCAGAAGAATAGATAATCAGCTTCGAGGAAGAAGTGGTCGTCAGGGAGATCCTGGAGCATCTCAATTTTTCGTTTCTCTCGAAGATGAGCTTATGAAGCGTTTCGGGGGAGATAAATTGAAAAGTCTTATGACAACACTAGGACTTCCTGAAAATGAACCTATACAGAATTCGATGATTTCAAAAACTATTGAAAATGCACAGAAAAAAATAGAAGGTTTTAATTTTGATATTCGAAAACACGTTTGGGAATACGATGATGTAATGAATAAACAAAGAGAGGTTGTTTATAAAAAACGTCTGGAAATTCTTCAAGCCAATGAAATGAAGCCTATTGTGATGGACGCCCTCTCTGCTCACATAGAAAAAACATTTGCTGATGTATGTGTAGGGGAGGATCCCGAATGGAATATCGGCTCTATTCGTGAAAATATGAGTGAGTCAATTATATTGAGCGATACAGATATAAAGAATCTCGAACGTATTCGAGACGATCGCTCGATAGAAGTTCCCCAAAAGAAATCAAAACTTAATGAATATGTTTTTGGTATAGCTAAGAAACAATATAATAAAAAAGAAGAAAGTATCGGACAAGAAGGCGTAGAAAGAGTTTCTAAAGCTATATATCTTCGAACTATGGATATGCTCTGGATGAATCATTTGGACGAAATGGAGTATATGCGACAAGGAATAGGTCTTCGTGGGTATGGACAGAGAGACCCTTTGATTGAATATAAAAAAGAAGCTTTTTATCTTTTTTCTGGACTTATGGAAAGTGTTCGAGAGACGGTTATTTCTGCTCTTTTCCGATTGGAGTCAGCACCCGAGAGTTTCAGTGGAGGAAATCTTATGAAAAATATGGTACTCTCTGGGCCATCGAGTGAAATGAAACAATTTTCAACATATACTTTGCAAGGAGCTCAATCAGACACAACATCTTCCAAGCAACAACCTTTGCGAGCAAAAGTTATTCTTGGTCGTAACGATCCTTGTTCGTGTGGAAGTGGGAAAAAGTATAAGAAATGTTGTGGGAAGTAGAATATAAAAGATATAAAAATACTTGTATGAATGGAGAGGAAATACAAAAAAAATTAGAATCTCTTGAACAAAAAATAGATACTATTCAAGAAGATGTGCATCGTATCTATAGACATCAAGTTATTCGATCTATTATTACTATTATTCTTTTTCTTTTGCCCCTTATTGCCATAGGACTTTCCATTCCTTTTCTTTTGGACTTTCTTACTCTTTATGGAAAGCTACTACCCTAGAGGATTTTTTTAAAATGTTTTAGTTAAGGGTGAGGGTCGTTTTTAAATATAAGAATTTATTTACGAAAATAACCTTGACAAAGAGTGATTATAAGTGAAGAATACGATATCCTTTCTTGTTAAGAGAGGATCTCAAACGAGCTTTGAGACAATAAAGGTTCATTGTGTGAAATAGAGCGGATAAAAACCGCAAAGGAGAAATGTATGACTGTATTAGAAAGTGTAGAAACTTTTTGTGGACAGTTATTTGATAAAAATGGTCAGCGGATTTTACCAGACAATTTCGGAAATATTGTTTGTGATCCTGATCCGAGGTTTTCACTCAAACAGGTGGAGATTGATTATGTGAAAGTTATTAGGCGACTTCGGGACGCTTTCATAATAGGAAATTTTCTTTCATCAAAAGATTTTGAGGAAAGAATTCAAGATCTCAAGCTTCAGTTAGTGAGAAATGAGTCGCTTGCTAACTTGTTAAAAGGTGCTTATCTTCCGGTGTGTCTTCCTCATTCGAATATTGATGATTATGGACACGCCTTAGAGCGCAGTTTTTTGCCTGCTGTCGGTTGGTCCTACGGGAAGTGCTTCCCTCATAAGTCTTTTAATAACTTTTTAAAAGACGATTTGACTGGTAATGTGGTTGTGATAGAGGGGAGTGGGCATCAAATTCTTCTTGAGAGAATGAGAGAATCTTCGATCGCGGGTATCATGTTTTTCCCATTCCAAGGGTGCACCGTCCCCACTCAAAGAGAGCAAATGAAGTCATTACCACATTCTCTTCTTCTCGCAGGAGCATTAGATATAGCAATAGCCCTCGTTTCTTATCCTGAGATAATGGCGCGAGGAGTTTTTGCGCCTGGATATGATTGTAGTGCGGTTATGCTCACTAATACAGCATCTGAATTGCTCTATTTCGCATCGTATGACGATGAATTAGAATTTAGCAGTGATGATGTCTGTAATTATCCACTTGGAAACTTTTCTGGAGGACTTCTCTTTATTGGAGAATAACCAACTAGATCCATAGAAGGTTTTTGACACGTAGTTCTTTTGTAGGCTACGTGTTTTTTGTTTTTTAAAAAACATTTATATTACATACTTCGCTTTTATCTATAGTATGGTATACTAAAAAAAGAATTTTAATTTTTGTTTGAGACAAAAAAAGTAGTTTTTGTGTACGAGTATATTTATGCGAAAAGATAAATTGTAAATATGTGGAAAATGTGTAAACAATATCTTTCTTTTAGACCTTCTTTTGAAATTTCTATAGGAGTAGTTTTATTTATTGTGTGTGAAAATAAACCGTTATTTCTTTTACTACGCTATCCTCACGGACATTGGGACTTCGTAAAAGGACATAAAGAAAAGGGCGAAAAAGAGAAACAAACTTTACGACGTGAACTTTTGGAAGAAGCGGGAATTGATCAAATAGAAATACTCCCTGATTTTCGTCAAGACGTGTATTTTCGTTATACTGCCAAAGGAACCGAAAAGGTGAAACGACAAGAAAAAGGAAAGGGTCTTTTTATCTATAAACAAGTTATTTACTATATTGCCAAAACAAAACAAACAGAAGTAAAATTGAGCGAAGAGCATTATGATTGGACATGGCTTTCCTATGAAGAGGCGTATAAACGCATAACTCATAAAAATTCTCGCCAAGTTCTTCGTATGGCCAAAGATCGTATTGACAGAACTCTATGAGCAATGTATACTGTTTTTGTAGAGATAAAGCCCCAAGGGGCTTTTAAAAAAGGAAAAATATATATGTTTACAAAAATTATTCAATATCTTAAAGAGTCAAAGGCTGAAGTGAAGAAAGTTTCTTGGCCAACAAAAAAAACGGTTGAGCGATTTACTCTTTTGGTTATACTTATTAGTATTGCAACAGCTATTTTTTTGGGAGCGTTAGATGCTTTTTTTAGTTGGATACTTAAAACATTTATTATTTAGTTTTTCATTTCATTTATTTTGGGAAAATATATGGCAAAACAATCACAACATCATGGAAAGGCTTGGTATGTTATTCATACCTATTCTGGATATGAAGATACCGTCGCTCGAAATCTCAAGCAACGTATAGAATCGATGGATATGCAAGACTTTATTTTCGAAGTTATTGTTCCAAAAGAAAAGAAAATAAAGATAAAAGCAGGAAAACGAACTGTTGTAGATGAGCGTATATATCCTGGATATGTTTTAGTTAATATGATGGTCACTGATGCTTCATGGTATGTAGTGAGAAACACGCCGAATGTCACAGGATTTATTGGTCTTGGAACTACACCTACTCCCGTTAACCCTGAAGAAATTCGAGTTATTAAAAAGCGAATGGGTGTCACAGAACCAAAATATAAAGTTGATGTCAATGTCGGAGATGCTGTAAAAATTACAGAGGGACCTTTCAAAGAATTTGATGGAAAAATACAGGAAGTTGATGAAGAAAAAGGAAAGGTTAAGGTTCTCGTTTCTATTTTTGGTCGAGAAACTCCTGTAGAATTAGACTTTTTGCAAATGAAAAAAGTATAAAAAGAATGTATTGAATAATTTACGATAAGAGAAATATATATGGCAAAAAAACTTAAAACGATTATTAAATTACAAGTACAAGGAGGGAAGGCTAATCCAGCTCCTCCTGTTGGACCAGCTCTTGGACAACATGGTTTAAATATTCAAGATTTTTGTTCTCAATTTAATGAAAGAACCAAAGAAATGGTGGGAGATGTTGTTCCTGTTGAAATTTCTGTATACGAAGATCGAACGTTTGAGTTTATAATGAAAACTCCTCCTGCGGCCGAACTTCTCAAAAAAGCAGCCAAAGCTACGAAAGGAGCTTCAAATCCTCTCAAAGAAAAAGTGGGTGTTGTGACCAAAGAGCAGGTTCGTCAGATAGCAGAAATAAAAATGGAAGATCTCAATGCTCATGATATTGAGGCGGCTATGAAAATTATCGAAGGGACAGCACGATCTATGGGAGTGCGTATTTCAGAGTAAAGATTTATTGGTAGATATTTATTTATAATTCGTGGGAGGAAGAGACTTTCCGCTAGTACCACAAAAAAAGTATGAAACGATCAAAAAGTCATAAGGGCATAGCTGAAAAAATTGAAGAAAAGGCCTATTCTTTAGAAGAAGCTATAAAACTTCTCGTTGGAAATCCTAGTGCAAAGTTTGATGAATCTCTGGAAATTCATATTCGCGTAAATATTGATCCTAAAAAGGGTGATCAACAAGTTCGTTCAAGTATTACTCTTCCACACGGAACAGGAAAAGAGAGAAAAATAGCTGTTCTTACTTCTACAGCACAAGAAGAAGCAAAAAAGGCAGGTGCTGATTTTGTGGGGAATGAAGAATCTATCGCAGACATAAAGTCTGGGAAATTTTTCGAAGGAAAGTATGATGTTCTCATAGCAACACCTGAAATGATGCCAAAACTTGCTCCTGTTGCTCGAATACTTGGACCCAAGGGACTTATGCCAAATCCCAAAGCTGAGACGGTTACAACGAAAGTAGCACAGGTAATTGAATCTTTGAAAAAAGGAAAAGTACAATTTAAAAATGATGACACAGGAAATGTGCATCAAATAATAGGAAAACGATCTATGGGAGTTCAAAAGCTCATAGAAAATGGCACATCTTTATTGGAGGCAATACGAAAATCAAAACCAGATTCTGTAAAGGGAAAATTTATTGTAAGTACGACAATATGCTCTACGATGAGTCCTGGTATATTGATTGAATGGTAAAGGAATATATGATGGAAAAACAACTTATTATTGGTTTGGTTGGAGAAAGTGGTGCTGGGAAAGATACCGTTGCTGATTATCTTAAGCATCGTTATGATGCCACCCTTCTTCGTTTCTCGGATCCTCTCAAGAAAACTCTTTCTATGCTCGTAGAAAGACCTTCACGAGAAGATCAGGCATGGCTTGCTGTAGCACTCAAAAATCGGTTTGGAAGCGACGTACTTTTTCGAATGCTTACCAAGCAAATGGCAGATTCTCCACTTATATCTTTGAATGGAATTCGCTATAGGGAAGATTTAGAATTTTTGAGGAGCTTTCCTCACAATGTTCTCCTATATGTCACGAGCGATTCAAAGCTTCGATGGGAACGTTCGACAAAGAGGGGAGAAAAGTCTGATGATAACGCTTCGTTTGAAGAGTTTATGAAATTAGAAGCAACATTGGAAACAGAGAAAGCCATTGTTTCTCTTGGGAAAGAGGCTGAATATACCGTATACAATGATTCTACACTTGAAGATCTTTTCGGAAAAGTGAATCATATTATGCAAGAAGTTTTGGAAACGTTTGAACACAAGAAGGTATAAAGTTTTTTATTGATAAATTAATTGTATGAGTATGTTGGCGATAATTGAAGTAGGAGGAAAACAATATATAGTAAGAGAAAATCAAGAAATTCGACTTGAACGACTTGACGTTGAAGAAGGGGCCACCGTAACCTTTGATAACGTTCTTCTTCTGAGTAAAGACGAGAAAGAAGCTTCTTTGGGAGCTCCATTTTTGGCAAAGAAAAAAGTTACTGCAACGGTTGTCTCACAAGGACGAGATGAAAAAGTTTGGGGAATAAAGCATAAAGCAAAGAAGCGATACAAAGTAAAATTTGGACACAAACAACTTCATACCATTGTAAAAATTGACAAAATTGCATAAGCCAAAAACCCGAGTGATACTCGGGTTTTTTTGTGGGTTTTTTGTGGGTAGACATTTTGAAACCAAAAGATACTTTACTTACTCTTTATCTCTTGAAGCTCTTTTTGGCTTTTTGGTGCAGATTCTATAAGCGAATCAATTTCGTATTCATCTGTAAAATATTTGTCTAGAAATTCTAAACTTAATCTTGCAAATCCATGTTTATCAGTAATTTCATTTCCTTCTTTATCAAATAAAAAGAAATCTGGGTGGGCTCCATTGTTTCCAAAGTTTTTTACTTTATGCAAAAGAGCTTTTAGTTTTTCTGATATTCCTGTGGATTCAATTTGTTTATATAGATTTTCTCCAGTTGCGTTCTTGTTTATCATTTCTTGTTGAATTGAGCGACGAGCCATCAACATACAAGCATTATAAAACCCATTATTATAGCAATCTATTGCTTCTTTAAAATCAGCCCTTACTTTTTCATTTGTGATAAGTTGTAAGTTTACCCTCGGTTTCCAATCGCCAACAATCGGATAATAGATATCTAATCTTTGATTATATCCTGCGGGAGTATCACGAAAAGTTTTTGGCGTACAATCATTTGATATCCATTTTGTTACTACTAGGCCTTGGCAATTAGTACAAGTATATGGGATATGATGTTTTTTTTTATCACTTCCACATCTAGTGTGTCCTTCTTCAATAGCTATAAATTGACACTTTGTATCACAATGGGGGCAGTTTAATGATATTGTGTAAGAATATGACATAGTGTTTTATTTGAGAGCTTTTAGTGTATTAATATTCAGCTCTTTGACAGAAAAAACCCCCTCCATTTTTTTTAAAAACCCCCTTGAATTATAGACCTCATCTGCAACAAAGATATAAATATTATGATTTCTTATACATTTGGCTTTTTCCTCGTTTAAGTCTAGTCCTAGTGTTATTTCTATCATGACATCAATTTTACTCATTTGAGCAGTTTTTATAAATTGCTTATATCTTTCTCTAAGTGTTCTTTTAGCACCAATGCCAAAGGTTTTTTCATCTAGTTCAAAGAAAAAATCAAACTCGGTACTTGAATCGTTTTTATCATGAATTTTTGTTATCTTTTCTTCTGGTATCTCTATTTTTGTAAGGACTGATAATATTCTATCTTCATAATCCGTTCCTGAATCAGAAATAATTGATTGGTTTACGCTTTCTGAAAACATCAACATAAATATTTGATTTGGTTCAACTCCATTTTTTTTGAGTTTAATTGCAAATTCTGATAACCTTTCAATAAATTTATGTGTATCATCTGACATAAAATTTGTTCCTCCTTCCTCTATTTGGGAAAAGAAAAGAAGTGACAGTAAAGCTCCATTAACTCTTGTTGCGTAAGGTCTATACACCGAAACCTTGTCATATTTTAAGGACAAAGGATCAAGTTTTTCTAATTCTGAAATGCCAATAACATCTGTTAATTTTGCTTCTTGTAAAAGAAGATCTTTTATTAGATATAATTTTAAACTAAATATGAATAGATCTAAATCAACCTTATCTTCTAATGTTTCAATTATTGTATATAAAATATTCTGTTTATCTTGCCCTTTGATTTGTTGAATAGAATCTAAAAATTTTTCATTACACAATTCAATATTAGAATCTTTAAATAATGTGTAAATTTCTAAGAAATTAAGCGCTTGCTTTTCTGATA
>JAGYLL010000015.1 GCA_018401135.1 Candidatus Moraniibacteriota bacterium
ATATTGTCACTATTTACAAAAATTGTTACAATAATGTTGGATAGATTCAAATATGAGACGATTTCTTCTTACTTGGAAACTTGCTTTGGCAAATATGTTGGCTACCAAAGGGCGAACATTTTTAACCATTCTTGGTATTGTTATCGGTATTGCTTCAGTAATGATTGTGATGAGTATAGGGTCGAGCGCTCAATCTTTGATACTTGATCAAGTAAGGAACGTTGGTTCTAATCTTATCATTATCCTTCCAGGAGAATCCGATGAAGATGGTCCTCCTGCTATAGCTTTTGGGATTGCTGTGACTACTTTAGTTAATGAAGATGTCGAGGCTATGAATAAAAAGGAAAATGTTCCGCACGCTGTTGCTGTTTCGGGGTATGCCAATGGAAATGCTTTGGCGCAGTATGGAAATAAAAGTGCAAACGTTAATTTTAATGGAACTTCCCCAGAGTATATAACGGTAGAAAATGCTCAAATAGCATTGGGTCGTTATTTTACCAGTGCAGAAAATGATGCACTTTCTCGAGTGGCTGTTTTAGGATCCCAACAAGCCAAAGATCTTTTTGATGAGGAAAATCCCATAGGAAAACGTATTTCATTGGGAAAATATTCTTTTCGTGTTATAGGAGTTTTGAAAGAAAGAGGTTCAGTTGCTTTTTCTAACCCTGATTCTGAAATATTTATTCCGCTCAAAACCTCTCAAAAAAGTATGCTAGGAATATCGTATCTTACCTATGCGCGTATGAAGGTAGATGAAGAAAAAAATATTGAACAGACAAAACAAGATATCGAGAGACTTTTGCGAGAACGACATAATATCGAGGTGGGAGAAGCAAATGATTTTTCTATTCGTGGGGCTGGAGCAACACTTGATATATTACGAGGCGTGACGGATGCTTTGCGTATTTTCCTTGTAGCGGTGGCAAGTATTGCTCTTATTGTCGGAGGAGTGGGTATTATGAATATTCTCCTTATATCTCTCAAACAAAGAGTTCGTGATATAGGATTACGAAAAGCATTAGGAGCTCTTAATGGAGACATCTTTGCTCAATTTCTTACGGAATCGATTTGCCTTTCCCTCGTTGGTACAGGCATTGGTATTGTGGTGGGTGTGGTAGTGACATATGTGGTGGCGATTATTATACAAAGTCTAGGATATAATTGGCCATTTCTTCTTACACTAGAATCTGTAGGCATTGCTTTTGTTGTTTCTCTGGGCATTGGAATACTTTTTGGTTGGTATCCAGCCAAAAAAGCAGTAAAAATTTCTCCCACAGAAGCATTGAGATATGAATAATTTTTTATGAGAGCATTTATACAATCAGTTTCCATGGCTTTGAAAAATCTCCGTCAAAATGCGGTGAGAACATTTGTGACGCTTATTGGAATTGTTCTCTCGGTGGCAGCGATCATTATGGTGATGAGTGCGGGAGAAAGTGTAAAACAATTTGTTCTTGGACAACTGGGAATATTTGGAACAGAGCTTATTCAAGTTGAGCCCCGTGTTCCTTCGGGAACAGCTGGACAAGACAGAAGTATGAGCGGTACGATAAATTCTCTTACGAGTATTACCACACTTACCCTTGAAGATGGAGAGGCGTTAGAAAAACTGGAGAACGTTTCTTTTGTGGCAGGGGGATCTTTTGGACAAGCACAAATCCGTTATGGGAATGAAAGAAAAGGAGCAATGCTTTTTGGCTCAAGCGCTCAAATGGTGAATGTTGACAAAAATATTTCTGTAGCTTCGGGGAGATTTTATAGTGAACAAGAGGATCGTTCTCTTGCTCAAGTTGTCGTTTTAGGAAGTGGCCTGAAAGAAAAACTTTTTGGACAAGCACCTGCTTTGGGAGAAAAAATTGATCTTGGAGGAAAGGGATATAGAGTTATTGGAATACTGAAAGAGCGGGGAGGATCTGGTTTTTTGAATTTCGATGATATGGCATATATTCCTATTCGAACCTTGCAGAAGAAAATTCTTGGTATTGATTATGTAACCTTTCTCACCATTCGGGTAAAAAATAATGACATAGTAAAGGGAACAACTGAAGACGTTCGTTCCGTTTTGAGAAATAGGCACACTATTTGGGATCCAAAAAATGATGATTTTGAGGCAATGTCTATTGCAGAAGGACAAGAGCTTGTGGAAGAAATTTTTGGAGCTATTTCTCTTCTTCTTCTTGCTTTAGCCTCCATCTCTTTACTTGTGGGGGGTGTGGGTATTATGAATGTTATGTTTGTAGCTATGGAAGAGCGTGTTTCTGAAATCGGTCTTCGTAAAGCTATGGGAGCTCGTTCTCAGGATATTCTTTGGCAATTTCTTATAGAATCTCTGGTCATTGCTCTTTTTGGTGCCTGTATAGGTCTGTGTATAGGGGTGGGCTTGGTCTTTATTATTATTTCCGCTCTTGGATATTTTGGCATTGATGTTGGTTTTGGCGTTACGATAGAATCTCTTTTTGTGGGGATAGGATTTTCTGTTCTTGCGGGAATTATTTTTGGTTCTTATCCTGCATGGAGGGCTTCTCGAATAGCGCCGACAGAAGCTATGAGAGGGTAGAGATAGAGAAAAAAATAAAAAGAAGAAAAATGTTTGACAGTAGAGAAAGAGTGAAATAGTATAAGGGAAAGAAAGATAGGTTTGTTTACTCATTATCTCTATGTATGTGAATGAAAAAAGTACACAAATAAGCGGTTTTCCTGAGCTTCTTCCAGAAGAGCAACTTGTTTTGGAAAAATTTCTTCAGATAACTCGAGAACAGTATACTCTCTATGGATTTACTCCTATAGAAACACCGGCAGTAGAAAAGAAATCGGTACTTATTTCCAAAGGAGGGAATGAAAAAGAAATATATGCACTTTCTCGGTTGAAAGCTCAGAATGGTCAAAGTCCAGATACTGATATGGCTTTGCATTTTGACCTTACCGTTCCTCTCGCACGATATGTTGCTACACATAAAGATGATCTTATTTTTCCTTTTCGTCGATATCAAATACAAAAGGTTTGGCGTGGAGAAAGGCCACAGGCTGGACGATACAGAGAATTTTATCAGTGTGATATTGATATAATTGCTCGTGGTATTCTTCCTCTTATGGCTGATGCAGAAATGCCAGCTATTATCTATTCTCTTTTTGAGCGATTTTCTCTTGGGCCTATTTGTATACGAATAAATAATAGAAAAATAGTAACAGGGTATTTTGAGCGTTATAATTTTTCTCCTTTTCAAATACAAGAGATCCTTCGTGTTATCGATAAAGCAGAAAAAATATCTCAGCAAGAACTTCTTGAAGAGTTTACAAAAGTAGCAAATCTTTCACAAGAGGATATTTCTCTTGCTATGCAATTTCTTTTGGAACAAAGATCTTCTGAAGAAACATTAGAGATGCTCAAAAAACAATCTTTTGGAGATCTTTATGAGCAGGGAGTGAAGGAGCTTGAAACGGTCATCGAAGGAATGAAACTTTTAGGTGTTCCCCAAGATGCTTTTGCTATAGATCTTTCCATAGCACGAGGTCTTGATTATTATACAGGAACGATTTACGAAACTCTTTTAGTAAAACATCCAGATCTTGGAAGTGTTTGCTCGGGTGGGAGATACGATGACTTGACCAATTGTTTTGGTGAGGAGAAACTTCCAGGCGTGGGTATTTCTCTCGGACTTACTCGACTAGTTGTGACTTTACTGAGAAAGGGTGTACTGCAGACAGTTTCTAAAACACCAGCACGTATCCTTGTTAGTGCTATGAGCTCGGATCTTTTACCTCTTTATCTTCGTATAGGGAATGATCTAAGAAAGTTAGGTATGGCCACAGAAGTTTTTCTCGATCCTACACAATCGCTTAAAGTTCAAATGAAATACGCTGACAAAAAGGGATTTCGCTTTGTTATTCTTGTGGGGGAACAAGAAAGAGAAAGAAACGTTATAGGTATAAAGGATATGATCTCTGGAGAGGATGTCTCTATTCCAGAAGAAACGTTTTTAGATTATATAATTTCTCTCCCTCAAGAATAAAAAACTCCATTCTTTGTATAGAGAGAGAAGAGGATAGAAAAATAGTTTTGATTCTTTGTCTCATATTTTGTATTCTTAGAGAAGAGAAGTTTTTTAAAAAAGTACTTTGTTTTATAAAAAGGTAATTTTTCTTTGTAATCTATAAGAAAAGACTTGTATGAATATCGAACGCTTTACTCAAAAATCTCAAGAACTCCTGCAAAATGCTCAAGAAATAGCATCTTCTCGTTTGCAATCACAGGTAGATGTTTTTCATATTGCCTATGCTATGATTATCCAAGAAGATTCTGTTGTCGGAAATCTTTTGGTGACAATGCAGGTTGATCACGAGAAAATTCAGGGCGAACTCCTCTCAGAAATTGAGAAAATTCCTTCTACGCAAGGAGCTTCTTCGGGACAGATCGTTGTCACTCGACAAGGTGCTTTAGCTCTAGATCAAGCTCAGAAAGAAATGGAGAAGATAAAAGATGACTTTGTTTCTACAGAACACATACTCCTTGCTTTTCTTTCTTTGCCGGGAAAAGTTTCTGCTATTTTGGTTGCCAATGGTATTACCTATGATAACGCCTTGAAAACCCTTTCTACTCTTAGAGGTTCATATAAAGTCGACTCTCCTCATCCTGAAAAAAAATATCAAGCACTAGAAAAATATTCTCAAAATCTCACTCAATGGGCGCGAGAAAAAAAACTCGACCCTGTAATAGGTCGAAATGAAGAAATACGTCGAGTTATGCAGGTGCTTTCTCGAAGGACGAAAAATAACCCCGTTCTTATTGGAGAGCCTGGTACAGGAAAGACGGCTATTGCCGAAGGACTTGCTCAAAGGATTATAAGCAAAGATGTCCCAGAAACACTTCAGAATAAAGAACTTCTTTCTTTGGATTTGGGAGCATTGCTTGCGGGAGCGAAGTTTCGAGGAGAATTTGAAGAGCGACTTAAGTCGGTGATCAATGAAATTGAAAATTCTGATGGAAAATATATTCTTTTTATTGATGAACTCCATACGCTTGTTGGCGCAGGGGCAACTGAGGGTGCTATGGATGCTTCGAATATGTTAAAACCAGCGCTTGCACGAGGAAAGCTAAGAACTATTGGAGCTACAACTCTAAAAGAATATCAAAAATATATAGAGAAAGACGGTGCCCTAGAGAGAAGATTTCAGCCTGTGTTTGTGACTGAACCATCACCAGAAGATGCTATTGCTATTCTTCGTGGGATAAAAGAAAAGTATGAAATTCATCATGGAATAAAAATAATCGATAATGCTCTTGTTTCTGCAGTAGAGCTTTCTCATCGATATATTAGTGACCGTTTTCTTCCTGACAAAGCCATTGATCTTATCGATGAAGCATCTTCTACACTTCGGATGGAAATAGACTCTATGCCAACAGAAATTGATGAATTAGAAAGAACCATTCGTCGTCTTGAAATCGAAAGACAGGCTATAAAAAAAGAAAATGGAAAAGTAAAAAAAGAAAGACTAGATGCTATAGAAAAAGAGCTCGCTGAAAAAAAAGAAAAATCAACCATTCTTACTTTGCAGTGGAAGAAAGAAAAAGATTTTATCGTGGGATTAAGAAAACATAAAAAAGAAATAGATATATTTAAAAATACTGCAGAAACATTGGAGCAATCGGGTCAGTGGGACAAGGTCGCTGAAATTCGTTATGGAAAAATTCCAGAATTGGAAAAGAAAATAGAAGAAGAAAGCAAGAAACTTAATCAAATGCAAAAAAACAATCCTATTTTGAAGGAAGAAGTTTCTGAAGAAGATATTGCCAAAGTTGTTGCTCGTTGGACAGGAATACCTGTTTCTAAAATGCTCCGTAAAGAACTTGAAAAACTTGCTGATTTGGAAAAAGAATTACAAAAACGTGTCGTGGGTCAAGAAGAAGCAATAAAGGCCGTCGCTAATGCTATTAGACGATCTCGTGCGGGTATTTCTGAAGAAGGTCGTCCTATAGGCTCATTTCTTTTTCTTGGACCTACGGGCGTAGGAAAAACAGAGCTTGCTAAAACTCTCTCAGAATTTCTTTTTAATGATGAAAAGTCCTTGATACGTTTGGATATGAGTGAATATATGGAAGCTCATTCCACAGCAAAAATGATAGGATCTCCTCCTGGTTATATCGGATATGAAGAGGGTGGGCAACTTACAGAAATGGTTCGAAGAAAACCCTATAGCGTTCTTTTGTTCGATGAGATTGAAAAGGCTCATCCAGATGTGTTTAATATTTTATTACAGATTCTTGATGATGGACGTCTCACTGATACCAAGGGTCGAATAGTTAATTTCAAAAATACGGTTATTATTATGACTTCTAATGTTGGATCTGATATTATTTATCGTATGCATGAAGTTGGATTTCAGACAAAACAAGAAAAAGATACTCTTTCTGAGGAAACTATGCGGACAAAAGTTATGGAGCAATTAAGGGCTCATTTCAAACCAGAATTTCTCAATCGTATAGATGAAATGATTACTTTCCATCCAGTTAATGAAGAAATGCTTGGTAAAATTGTTGATTTACATATTGCTTCTATTTGCAAACGTTTGAAAAAAAAATCTATTCATCTTACTATTTCCTCTGCGGTCAAAAGCTATCTTATAAAGAAAGGATTTGATCCTATGTATGGAGCACGTCCTCTTAAGCGTGTCATTCAAAATGAAATACTTAACCCTTTGGCATCTGAGATTATACAAGGAAGAGTAGGTGAGGGGAGCACTGTTCATATTAAACGCATAAAAGGGGAAATCGTTTTCCAATAATAAATCATGAAGTATATTTCTTTTTTTTGTGTACCTAAAGTATCTTTATTGACTTTTTTTGTTTTGCTTTTCGCATTTTTTTCGATGGAGTCAATGGTATTTATCAAAAAAGCTTCTATTGAGGGGAATGGGTCTTTTTGGGATATTCTTTTTTTGACATTACTTTTTCTTTTTCTTCAATTCTTTTTCGTAATCAAACTTTCTTTTTCCAAAAGAGATTACCTTTGGGCTTCTTTGATAAGTATTTTTTCTCTTAGTGTTTCGGGGCTTATATTTTTTGTAGATTCTTTCTTTGTAAGACAAATTATCATAGGAATGGCTCTCTTCCTTTTATTATTTTCGATGCGTGAATATCGACAACTCAATAAAGTAGAAGAACTTTCTTTGAAGGGCATCCTTTTTATTTTTCATTTTATGACATTATTTTTCTTTTTTGCTTTTTCTCTTGCTGTTCATATCAACTTTGCTATACCACAAGTACTTCTTATGTGTATATATGGTGTAAGTATATTTCTTGTGAGTCTACATTCTTTTTTAGTAGTACATATAAAAGAAGTAAAACGTTCGCTACAGTATTCTTTGGTTTTAGCATTCTTTTTCTGGCAATTAATTTGGTTTGTTCATTTTTGGCCATTTGGCTATCTTACTACAGGTGTGGTTCTTCTTGTAATTTACTATGTTTTATGGGATCTTTTCCAAAGTCATTTTGAAAATACTCTTCGTTTACAGCGGTTTTTTACCGACATCGCCTTACTTATTGTTCTTGTAGGCATTGTCTTATTGAGTACCCCATGGACAATTATTGGTAATTAGAGAAATTTCTCTGTTTTGAAATAGTATTGGGGAGCGAGTTGTGTGTATTCTTTTCATATAACAATAAACAAGCGCCTCCTGATTCGTAATCAGAGAGGCGCATTTTCTTGTCTTTATTGTTTAACAAGCGATGTCCCAAGAGCCTCAAGTGCATGGTTGGCTCTGGTTAGGATTTCTTGTGCCTTTGCGAGAGAAGCTTTCGCTTTTTCTCGTTCTTCATTCAGGGTTTCCGTTATTCCCTTTCTGAGAGAATCTTCTGTTATAGCTTCTGCTTTCCAAGAAGAAGGAAACACGTAGACGACTTGTGCTGTTCCCCAATTTTCTTTCTCCTCAACGAAGAGAATGTATGGGGAGGCAACGCCACCCTGAACCCAGAAGCGCAAAGTGGTTTGATCTAACAACCAGGGCATCACAAGAAAAAAACTTGGGGGGAAATTGATGGAGAGGATCTTTCTGAAGAAAGGAACCCATGGATCATTTTCGATTCCGTATTCATCGATCCATTGAGCGAGGGTTTTGGAGGTGATTCGCTTTTCAGGATCTGTTTTCCAGCTTGTAAGATCGTAATACCCGCCACCGATATCCATTGTCGTATCCTCGCGTTTCGCATAATGGGGGTTTCCATGAAACACTTGTGTACCCATTGCGAAATAGCACTGTACAAAAATACAAAGAAAAATGCAAGGTGGTGTCCAAGAGGTACTCATCTCGTACAAGCACTTGACAATTTTTGTATTATCTGCTATGTTTTGTTGTTCTCTTTATAAGAAGTAATTATTTGTTTATGATAGCGTTTTTTCAAGGAAATTCACGGATAAAAGCACTTGCTTTTGCCTTAGGTATTGTTTTTGTAGCACCCTTTGTAGTAGTGGGAGATTCTACAGGATCGGTAAATACCTTATATGTAGATCAAAACGCTTCAGAAAAACAAAACGGAACGAAAGATTACCCATTTGAAACAATTTCTCAAGCAATAAATATCGTAGAGGATAATGACGGAACAAAAATTTATGTTGCTCAGGGAGAATATAAAGAAAATTTTAATATTCCAGAAGATGCGCAAGTCATCGGTGCAGGAAAAGATAAAACTATTATAAAAGGTGATGATGAAGAACCTGTTGTTTATATGGAGCATGGAACGAAATTGCAAGGAGTGACGGTACAAGATGGAGAAGTAGGTATACTTGTTAAGAAAAATTCTCGAGCAGAAATAAGTAGTGTTATCGTAAAAGATAATGATAAAGAGGGTATTTTGGCACTGGAAGCACATGATAAAGGAAATCGTTATGCTCTTACGGTGAGCGACACCATTATAAAGGATAATGGTCGTTCAGGGGTATATTCGGAGAAGCGATCGGTTGTTATTGTAGACAGTAGTCTTTATGAGAATAATTGGAATGGTGTAGCTGTTTCTAAAGATTCAAAACTTTGGCTAGAAGATTCTAAAATATATGATAATGAAAAAAGTGGTGTGCATATAACGCTAGATGAATCAGATATTTTTGTTATTGATTGTGATATAGAAGATAATAAAAGAGAAGGGTTAGAAATGAATGTTTTTGTTAAGGGTGGTTATGCAAAAATAGATAATAATAACTTTGTGGATAATGGTCGTTACGGAATAGTGCGCCTGAACCGATCGTTGCAAGGAGAAAGTGTTTGGAAAGACGTTATCATAAAGATGAATAGCTTTGATGGAAATGAATTGGGAACGATTTCTCCTATTATGCACTTGTAGTATAAAAAAGTGCCTTTCTTATTTTGAATCTTAGACTATGAAAATTGTTTTTGTTGAGCCGTTTTTTTCTTCTGAAAAGAGATCTCGAAGTTTTGATCGAGGTCTCATTAAAGGACTTCTTGAACATGGAAATGAAGTTTTTTTCCTTTCATCGAGAATAGCACCGCAAGAGTCGGAGGAATTTTTGAAAAGTAATTTTTCTTTCCACTTTATTTCTTTCCCTCGCTTCTTTACTAAAAATACGTTTTTCTATTCTTTGGCTCGTTGTTTTGTCCTTTTATGGTTTCGTTTTGACATAGTGCATATTTTCGGGAGAGACATTTCTTGGGAGTATTTTTTAGTAAGGGCGTTTCATCCTCATAGAGTATGTATAAGAAGGCTTGATTTCCAAGAAACATCATCTATGAAAAAAAGTTTTTCATTTTGGGACACAATTTTTTTACAGGCTGATGTGTTTCTCGTAGAAGAAAAAGAAGAGAAAAAGAAACTTCCTAAGTATATACGAAAGCAGACCATAATTTTGGAGAGAGAAAAAAGATATACTCGAAAGAAAATGGATATGACTATATTTTCTCAGTATGATGTAAAAGAAAAATCATACATTCTTTATCGAATAGAAACTATGGCTGATTCAAAAGCTTTGCTTCAGGTTATTCGTTCGTATGAACATTTGCAAAAAACGAACAAAATAACAAATAACACTCTTTTGATTATTATTGCAGAGAATATGAATGAAACTCTGCAGTCGTATATAGATTCTTTTGTTATAACCCAGCCTATGATAAAGGTCATAAAAAAGACGAGAGAAGAAGATCGTTTTGCTCTTGTTTCCAGTGCTTTAGTATATATTGTTTCTGATACAACTACTTCTCTCCAAACGGCTCGAGATGCCGTTGGTTTTGGCGTACCCGTTATAAAAATGGACAAAAAAACAACGGACGCTATCGTGGAAAAAAGTTGTTTTCAAGCGGATACCTCAGGAGAACAATTATCGAAAATGTTAGCTTATATTCTCAATGTGCCTTTTCAGAAAATCGAAGAAAAATTGGAAAGCGGAAAAAAACGAATGTATCGAAAACACGGACACACCCCTCTTTTGAAAAAAACATTGGAAATTTATCAAGAAGCTCTAGTAAGTCGAAGATGTACATCTATAAAGTTTGAGAAAGCAAAGAAAGTTCATCGATATTCATAAATTATATGAAGAATTCATTTTTTTTATTTGTTTTTGTTTCTGTGTTTGTAGGAATGTTTGTATTACTAAACATTGCTTTTTTTCGATATGAAGGAAAAATGTCTATAGCTATAGTTCCAAAGACGTTATTAGGAGCAGTTGCTTTGGAAGAAATAACTTCTTTATCTGCAGATATCTTTACCTCTTTTCATTTTTTGGAAAATGTTCTTTTGGCATATCCTCAATTAGAAAAATATGATGCTCTTAGTAAAAAGAAGAAAAAATCCAAACATCTCTTTGGAAAAAACGCACAGAAACATCTTTGCGTGGTTCGATAGTAGAACTCCGCTACAGTGCTCATAATGAATATGAAGCTGAGCAGGTATTACGAGCATCTGCTAATGTGCTTATAAAGAATATTTCTATTTACTATACTATCCAAAAAGATATACAAGTAGAAATATTTGAACGACCAGTGATTACGAAAAGGAGTTTTTTCTTGGACATTCTTATTTCTTTCTTTGTTGGTCTAGGGATTTCTCTTGGAGTGCGGTTTTTTCTCAAGAAAAAATCAAAATCGACATTAGAATGGAAGCCCTTATCAACACAAAATGAAATTCCTGAAAGACTCTATACTAAGAGAAGTGTAGGGGAAAAGAAGGAAAAATATGAAAAAGAAAAGGTTGTTCTTGAGAAAAAAGAGGAAACACATCAAAAAGAAGAAAATTCTTCTCTACAAGAAGAAAAAAAATTATATGGAAATCATTTAGAAACTTTTTCTCAAGAAATGAGAGATGATTCTATACTTTCTCATCAACAACTGCCCATAATTTCTTCTGAAAAAAAAGAAGGTGGGAGAAATGATGAGGGAGTTGTCTCAGAAAGCGCACAAAGAAATACACACGGATTCGTTCCTACAAACCTCCCTATTATTTTAGAAGAAGACTCTTTTCTTTCAGAAGAAAAGAAAGAAATTTCTCAAGAGGAACCTACAAATGAAGAATATAAAAGAAGACTCAATGAATTACTTAATGGCAAAATGATAGTATAATATATATGAAAAAATATTCTCTTCGATTCTGGATTGTTTTTTGGACGGTTTCTGTCATTTTTCTTTTTGGATGGTATTTCTTTTTGCAAGTGCAATCTCAGGGACTAAGTCTCATTCGAAAAACAACAAATTTTTTACCTATTACCCAAGAATTTAAAGGAGATATTCAAGCTGTTCTTTTTCTTGCTGATGCGCTTTTGGTACAAGATGGTGTAGAAAGAACCTATCTCGCTCTTTTTCAAAATAATTGGGAGCTTCGTCCTGGAGGGGGTTTTATCGGTTCGTTTGGAGTTATAAAGGTAAAAAATGGAAAAGTAACCTCTTTTCAAGTGCACGATACTGCTAATTTCGATGGGAGAATTCCTTCTACCATAGCACCTCCCTATCCTATGGGAGAAACACTTAATATTGATTCATGGAAATTGAGAGATTCTAATTACTCTCCTGATTTTTCTACAAACGTTGAAAATGCAGTAATGTTTTATGAAATGGGTGGGGGAGAAGAAGTATTTGATGGTGTCATTGCTATTACAACCAACGTTTTACTTTCAGCACTTTCTATAACAGGTCCCGTAACCATAGAGGGGTATCCTGGTCAATATGATGCTGAAAATGCTATAGATCTTTTGCAATATCAAGTTGAAAAAGGATATGTCGATCAAGATATTCAAGAAGGTGAACGTAAAGGAGTTATGAATGATTTGTCACAGGCTGTTCTTGATGCCATCGGTCCACTTGATGTTGCAAGAAAATTTCAACTTGCTCGACTAGCATTAGAAAATCTTCACAAAAAAGATATTCAATTATATTTTAAGGATGCTTCTTTGCAACGAGAAGTTCGTTCTCAAAACTGGGATGGTTCTGTAGATAGGCTTTGGAATAATGATTACCTTATGTTGGTAGACGCTAACCTCGGAGCCTATAAGAGTGATAGGCTTATGGATCGTTTTGTTAAGTATAGCGTTGATTTTTCTTTTGAAAAGCCAAAGGTGGTTTTGGAGATAACGTATACACATAATGCTCAAGAAAAAGATTGGAAAACAAACGATTATCAATCATATCTTCGAATATATGTTCCACAAGGAGCATGGCTTCAAAAAACACAAGGACTACAACACGGTGTGCAATACGGAGAATCGTTTGGTAAAAAATATTTTGGAGCTTTGGTACAAATTCCTATAGGAACTTCGAAAACATTCATTTTTGAGTATGAGCTACCCAATACTATTGATGGAGATTTCTATGATATAAAAATTCAAAAACAAGCAGGAATTCCTGTAATTGATTATGAAATAGCTCTTACTGACCCCAAAGGATTTAAAAAATCTCTCACAATTTCTCCGGATAGAGATATGCTATTGAGTGAATATGAAGAAAAATAATATTACTGACAATTAAAGAAAAAAGATGGATGATACGACCATCTTTTTTCTTTTAGTGATACTCTATGCTATACTTATATTATGAATATAGAAGAAACTCCTCTTGAAGGTTTAAAGATTATCATCCCCGATGTTTTCGGTGATGAGAGGGGTTTTTTTATGGAGACATTTCATCGAGAGCGTTATCGAAAAGAAATTGGTAGAGAAGTTTCCCTAGTACAAGATAATCTTTCTCAATCTTTACGGGGAGTTTTGCGAGGACTTCATTTTCAAAAAAAGCCTCACGAACAAGGAAAACTCGTCTCTGTTCTTTGTGGAAGCGTGTGGGATGTTGTTGTAGATATTCGTCCTCATTCCAAAACATTTGGGAAATGGTACGGTTTGGAACTTTCAAGTGAAAATCACAAACAATTTTGGATTCCACCAGGATTTGCCCACGGTTTTGTCGCACTCAAAGATCATACACTTTTTTCTTATAAGTGCAGTGATTTCTATGCACCTGATTGTGAAGGAGGACTTCTTTGGGATGATGAAGACATTGCTATTGATTGGCCCCTTAAAAAAGAAGATATCATTCTTTCTCAAAAAGATATTCATAACATTTCATTTAAACATTATCAATCTTTATGAAATTTTTTGTCACAGGAGGCGCTGGCTTTATAGGCTCGAACTTTATTCATTATCTT
The DNA here is from genome assembly GCA_018401135.1 of Candidatus Moraniibacteriota bacterium. GTDB lineage: Bacteria > Patescibacteriota > Minisyncoccia > Moranbacterales > M50B92. The sequence continues at coordinate 13,625 of JAGYLL010000015.1, forward strand.
TTGGAGACCTACTCGGATGATACGGTGATAAATTTTGACGCTCTTACCTATGCGGGAAATCTTGCTAATGTTTCTCGATGGGAATATGATCATCGCTATACTTTTGTTCATGGAGATATTTGTGATGAAGCTAAAGTAAGAGAAGCGATGAAGGATGTGGATATAGTCATCCATTGTGCAGCAGAATCTCATGTAGATAGATCTATAGAAAATCCCACTGCTTTTGTGCGAACAAATGTCTTGGGGACAAATGTTCTTCTGAATGTTGCTCGTGAGTATAAAGTAAAACGTTTTCATCATGTTTCTACGGATGAAGTTTTCGGAGCGCTCAATCTTTCTGACAAAGCTTTTAATGAAAACACTCCTTATGCACCGAATAGTCCGTATAGTGCAAGTAAGGCGGGTTCAGATCATCTCGTCCGTGCGTATGGAGAAACGTATGGTTTGCCTATAAGCATTTCGCATTGTTCTAATAATTATGGACCGATGCATTATCCAGAAAAACTCATTCCTCTGGCGATAACGAATATTTTGGAAGGAAAAAAAGTTCCTGTTTATGGAAAAGGAGATCAGATTCGTGATTGGCTTTATGTAAAAGATCATTGTCGAGCACTTGATATGATCGTTCGCAAAGGCAAAGGAGGTGAAGTATATTGTATTGGTGGGGGGAATCAACCAACGAACAGAGAAATAGTAAAAAAAATTCTCACTCTTTTGGGTAAAGACGAATCAATGATCGATTGTGTCAAAGATAGGGCGGGTCATGATTTTCGTTATGAAATTGATTTTTCCAAAATTTCTCGAGAATTAGGATGGCAACCCTTAGTTTCATTGGAAGAAGGACTTGAGAAAACAGTCTCGTGGTATAAGGAAAATACCTTATGGTGGAAACCTTTAAAAGTATAATATTACTACATATATGGCAGGAGAAATTCATTTTTTCGCACAGACACTTGAGAAAACGGGGGGAGATAAAGGAAAAAAACAATTAACAAAACAAGAGATAGAACAATTAAGACAAACGGAAGATTTTTTTAAGCTCGAGGGATTTGTTTTGGGAGAATTATTTCAATTGAGTGTGCAAGAAGAACTTTCACCACAAAAAGAAGCACAAATACTGGAATGGATGACGTGTAATAATGAGATGAACAGAGAGAAAATGGCAGAAATAACAAGTAGGTATGTAAAGGAAAATAAAAAAACCATTAATGCCTATGAGAAAGATTCCGAAGAATATACAGATATACTTAAGGAACTTGCCGAAGAAATAGTACGAGAACTTTCTTTTTTAGAGGAAGAAAGTCGACGAGTAGCGTAGGTTTTTGTAAAGAGAGAGTACTATAAATTTTAGAAAAAAAAGTATGCGTACATTTGAAACCCTTTTGCATCCTCGATCTATTGCCATTATTGGAGCATCGTCTCGTAGCGGTAATGTCGGAAATGATGTTTTGAAAAATATTGTCGAAAATGGATTTCAAGGAGAAATTTTTCCTATAAATCCTAAAGTAGAGGAGCTTTATGGAAAGAAAGTCTATTCTGATATAGGAGATATTACTTCTCCTATAGATCTTGCGATTATTATCATACCCGCAAAGATGGTAAATGATGTACTCAAACAATGTGGAGAAAAAAATATTTCTTCCGTTATCATTATATCAGCAGGTTTTCGAGAAGCAGGGAATGCTTTTTTGGAAAAAGAAATTATCCAGACAGCGAAAAAATATCATATAGAACTTTTGGGTCCAAATTGTTTGGGAATTATTAATCCGCATATTTCGCTCAATGCTTCTTTTGCACCAATTACTCCACAAAAAGGAAATGTTGCTTTCCTTTCTCAAAGTGGAGCGCTTTGTGCCTCTGTTCTTGATTGGGCTCGTGAAGAAAATATTGGATTTTCTAAATTTATAAGTACAGGAAATAAGGCAATTATTGATGAGTATGCTCTTTTAGAGTATTTAATGAGAGATGAAGAAACGGAAGTAATTGCTCTTTATATAGAAGATTTACAAAATGCTCCAGAAATGATGGAATTTCTTCGGAAAATAGTAAAGAAAAAACCTATTATCGTTCTCAAATCAGGAACAACAGATGAGGGGTTACAAGCAAGTTCTTCTCACACAGGAGCACTTGCTGGATCAGACGATGCTTATAGTGCGATATTTCGTCAATCAGGAATCATTCGTGTTTGTGATACGCAAGAACTCTTTATAGCAATCAAAACATTTTCTTTGTATGCTAAGTATATTCCTGAAGGGAAAAGTATTGCTGTTATAACGAATGCTGGTGGACCGGGTGTTCTTTTAACAGATGATATAGCTCAAAGAGGTTTACGATTGGCAGTTTTTTCAGAACAAACACGCAATGCTTTTTCTGAAGGACTCCCTTCGGCTTCAAATATTTCTAATCCTGTGGATGTTTTGGGAGATGCTTTGGCTGATAGGTATACGTTGGCTTTAGAGAAGACACTCGCTGATCCTTTCGTTCATATGAGCATCGTTCTTCTTACTCCACAAACGATGACAGAGGTTGAAAAAACAGCACAAAGTATAGGAGAGGCGTTCAAGATGAATACAAAGCCTATAGTAGCTATTTTTATGGGTGGGGAGCTTGTTACTCCGGGTATAAAAATTTTACAAAAATACGGTGTTCTCGTGGCACGACACCCCAACGAGGGATCATGTATGCTCTCTCTTCTTTATCAATGGAAAGAAATATGTCATCGGCATAAATATGTTTCATATAAAGATGAAAATATACAAGAAGAGGGGAAAAAAAGAGCTCGAGACATTATCGAAAATGCTCGTTTGAAAAATATAACGGGATTGCCTGAAGCATACGCACTCCCCCTTTTTGAAGGATTTGGATTTAGAACACTTGCTTCACATTTGGCAAAAAATGCACAAGAGGCAAAGAAATATGCACAAGAGATAGGAGGAAGTGTTGTTTTGAAAATTGTTTCTTCAGATATTTTACATAAAACCGATGTTGGTGGTATACGACTGGGTGTTTCTTGGGAAGATGTTGAAAAGGAATATGAAGAGATGATACTCCGTGTTTTACAAAAGGCTCCTGATGCTCGTATTGATGGCATAATGATTGTGCAAATGGCACCCCAAGAAGGAATGCAGATGGTTGTTGGTGCTAAGCGTGATCCCGTTTTAGGATCTGTGGTGATGGTGGGGTTGGGGGGAATTTATGTAGAAATTCTCAAAGATGTTTCCTTTGGAGTAACTCCTTTTGGCTATGACGATGCTCTTTTTATGATACGATCTCTTCGAACATTTCCTCTTCTTGATGGTGCTCGAGGTGGGGAGAAACTTGATACAGAAAATCTTATTCAATCGATTCTTCTCGTAGGAATGATGATGGAAGAGGTACCAGAAATACAAGAACTCGATATTAACCCTCTTCTTGTCCTTCCACAAGGAAAAGGAACTATTGCTATGGATGGAAGAATTTCACTTTCTTTTTCCTAAGATAAAGGACGAGAAAAACACGAGTCCGTAAAGGCTCGTGTTTTTTTATTTTTGTTTCGTAAAGCTATTCGCCATCTTTTACACCATCAGCTTTTTTGAAAGTTACGGTGAATTTTGGTTCGTAAATGACATCGTAGGCATCTTTTATGGCTATAGATTCGCCTTTCATAATAGAGGACATAGCCACATCCGAAATCATTTGTTGTATTTCGGTAATATCAAATTTGAGATCTTCAAATCGTTCCCATCTACTACCCATTTGTGAACGAATTTCTGATTCGATAAGCTTCTTTTTTTCTCGTAATGTTTTGAGCTCTTCTTCTGTTTGTTGATAGAGCGTGTCGTGAGAAAGTGCATCTTTGTATTCTCTTCGAATTTCTTTTTGTTCTCTTTTTTCTTCTTGAAGTTTATCAAAAAGTCCCTGAAGATCGTTCATAGTGTTTTTGTTTATAATTTATAATACGTATTGAGTATACACGAAAGAAAAAAACACCTCAAATATTTGGTAAAAAATGTTTTATAGAAGGCGTTTTATCCGACGATCAGATTCTTTTTTTGCTATATCTTTTCTCTTATCGTAAAGTTTTTTCCCTTTTGCGAGAGCTATTTGTATTTTTATAAATCCTCGTTTAGCGGTATATATTTTTACAGGAATAATGGTGAGTCCTTGTAGGTGCTTTTTTCCTAGTAAGGAGACAATTTCTCTTTTTTTGAGAAGAAGCTTTCTTGGCCTTTCTGGGTCATAGGAAGAAGTTGCTTTGGCATTTTTGTAGGGAGATATATGGGCTTTGGCGAGAAAAGGTTCGTTGGCAGAAAAGGTTATGAAAGCACCTTTTATACTTACCGATCCATTTTTTATAGATTTTACTTCTTGTCCAGAGAGAACCATACCCGCTTCATAGGTTTCCAAGAAGGTGTAGTCGTGAGATGCTCGTTTATTTACCGTGAGTATGTTCATAAGAGTTTCTTTAGTGTACCGCTCTCTCCAAGGAAGTGCAATAAGAGAAACGTTTTGCGTTTACCAAAAATGGAAGGGAGGTGAGGGATTTTTCCTCTCTGTGTTATTCTCCCCCTGAGAAAAAGGGAGTGGTAGAGGGGGATTTTCTTACTTTCTTGCATTTTTCCCCACCTACGCGGGGGAGGGAAAGAGATGTGGGGAAGACTTCCTTTCTCTTTTTCTTATTTCCCACGAAGGTGGGGAACCAGTTCGGATC
>JAGYLL010000016.1 GCA_018401135.1 Candidatus Moraniibacteriota bacterium
TCCGAAGATTGCAATGACAATGATCCCTTAGTACACACACCTATTAATTTTTATCCAGATAGTGATGGGGATGGATTTGGTGATGCTGGAGCAGAACCAGTTTTAGCTTGTGGTGTTTTGTTTGCTCCTGAAGGCTATGTTGATAATGATGATGATTGCGAGCCCCAAAACGCTCAGATATATCCAAGAACATTTTACTTAGATAGTGATGGTGACGGATTTGGTGATGTAAATCAATCTTCTACGCAATGTGTTGATGGAAGCACGGTTCCTCTTAATTATGTTCGTGATAGTACAGATTGTAATGACTTGGATGCTCAAATATATCCAAGAACATTTTACTTAGATAGTGATGGTGATGGATTTGGTCTTCTTTCCAGCGGAATTTCAGTTTGTGGCCAAGATCCTCCTCAAGGATACATTGCTACAGTAGGAGATGGGGATGATTCCGATCCAAATATACATCCGTCAGTAGGAGCTCATTTGCGTATTGAACAATCGATTCTTGCTACAAATATTCCTCCGCTTGGTATAAATATTTCTACACTAGCTGGTGGTACAAATATGGCTATTAATAATCATGTAAAAGGAAGTGGCTTTGAACCAGCTATGATTCGTCAACTAGAACGCATTCAAAGATCTGGAAAAGAAAATGAGTACCCTTGGTTTGAGTGGGATTATAATGGTGGAATTGATATGTGGGATACACGAAATACGGGGTTTGGAAATGGAGCAGTTGTTCGTTTTTATCGTCTTGTTGATGAACAGGGAGATCCCCTTTCTTATGCTGAAGGAATGAGAGACATTGAAGGTGCTCAAAGAGTTGTTTTTCTTGGCGAGGCTTCTATTCCCTTGCCTTCCGAAGATTTTCCTTTGGGTGGCTGGATATCAGAAGAGGGAGCGGAAGGTCAAAAAAGGGTTTATGTAGATAATAAAAATATAGATCTTCTCTATGGAGACTATGCTTTTATTTCTCTTTCTAAATCATATGTGACAGAAACAGAAATGCATTCCCGCCTTATTCCGTATAGAAATGCATCAAGGCCGAATCTAAGCTTTCTTTTTGGTGGAGCCACAGGAAAGCTCACTCCTCACTCTGGAGAACTTCCTTCTGATTTCATTGACCATGGAGAGAGTTTTTTAGAGATAGAATCGTCCACTTCTCAAGAAGTTATGGCGGGGCAATATATGTACCATACCTATGATGGAGGAGAGGGTCAGTGGTATTCACAATTAACTCCGGGAAAGCCCTATCGTGTCGAAGTCTGGCTCAAAAAAGAAGATATGGAGAATGATGGAGAGGTTTCTTTTCGATTTTATAGTAATAATATTCCTTATTATACCCAAGCAAATCAAACTGTTCCATGGAAAGTTACAAATGAATGGAAAAAATATAGTTATGATTTTATTGCTCCAGAGTATCCTTCTGAGGCAAGTCATATCGCTCATTCACTTGTTTTTCGAGGTCCAGGAAAATTACATATTGATAATTTTATTCTTTATAGAAATGATGCTGAACATAATTTCAAACCTTTTGGTCCCCATAGCAATTCTTTACAACCAATTCTTAATGCGTATAAACACAATGGAGAAAAATCAACTATTCGTTTTCATAGTGTGAGTTATGGTAATTCTTCCATTGAAACTCTTTTAGGAAATTATGGAGGATCGCATTTTAATATCAATACAGGTGAAATGAAACCTTTTATGGGAATGACTCTCTCTCAAGATATGTTTTGGGCATACGCAACAGGAGATTCTCCTGAAAAGAGAGCTATTCCTTGGATAAATTTTTCTGAGGAATATACAGAATATGAAATACAGGCTATTGTTGAATATTTGGGTGTTCCTTATGATCCTTCTCTTGATACACCCGAAGCTAAGCCATTTGCTTATAAGCGCTATCAGCAAAGAGAGGGAAATGGGACACCATGGACAGAGGAGTTTAAAGAAATTCTTTTGGAATACGGGAATGAAACATGGCACCAGGGTTCTGGGGGATATGGTTGGCATGGTTTTGGAGAACCAGGTTTTGTTAATACAGGTGGAGTAGAATATGGTCTTTTTGCTCGTTATATGTTCGAAGATTTTCTTTTTCAACAGCCCCTGTGGACACAAAACAATCTTTCAGAAAAAATAAAATTTGTTGTGGGGGGGAATTATACCGCTACGTCATCGGGGTATGGAGAAAGTGCTGTACAGCAAAGTTCGGCATTAGAGTATCTTTCTCATGCTAATTATGTAGGTCCAAAATGGGAAACAGGTGATTCTGGGAGATCAACATTTAATGATCATGGAATACAAGAATCTCTCATAGGACTTGTTTCTAATCCTACGGTCGGACAACTTATTTTGCAATCCTCGCAAACAAGAGACCAGCTTTCTTCAACTCATCCTTATAAACTCATTATGTACGAAGGTGGTCCAAGTGGATATTGGACAAATCCAGGAAATCCAGAAATTGATGAATTGTATGGTAAGTCTCTTGCTATGGGAGTTTCAGCTCTTGATACATGGCTTTTTTCGGCTCAAAATGGTTATACCTATCAGAACTACTGGGCATTTCAAAGTGGTAAATGGTGGACTTCTCACACAATGCCAGAACAAGGAGGGTTTCGAGCCCACCCAGGTTGGCTTGCTCTTGAAATGAGAAATAAATACTCTGTTGGTGGCACTATGATTCAAATAGAACAGGAAAGAACCCCAACCTATTTAAGAAATGGTTCTCTTGTACCACTCCTTTCTTCTTATGCGACACAAGATAATCGAGGAAATACTTCTGTTTTTGTTCTTTCGCGAAAACTTGATGGAATACATAGTAATACAGATTTTTCTGATGGATATACTCCAGTAACTATGAACCTTCCTTTTTCTCAAATTCCCAAAAAAATATATCTTGCAAAACTTTCCCGACCAGACGGCTCTCCTGCAGATCCCAGAGCTAATAATAGACAAAATGAAAATATAGCAATTTTTTCACAAGAGATTTCTTTGGATTTTTATAACGCAGATGAATTTACGATCAATGAAAACACAGGAGGCCAGGTAAAAGGAATGCCTCCAGGAACAGCCTTTGTATATACCTTTTGTTTTGATGATGAGTGTATCAGTGAGCTAGAAAGTGTTCGGAAAAATGAGAAAAAAGAAGAGGATGATTTTCAAGAAGAGGTGCGTGAAGACGGAGGAGTACAGGGTATTATTCAAGAAAATACAACGCAAGAAACTATACAGGAAGGAACTTTAGAAAATAATAAAAAAGAAAAAAAGAAATCTAGTTCTCGTAATGAATCTGATGATAATGACTCAGATGAAAAAGAAACGGAAGAGGTGCCGTCGAGTATATTTTATAAAAATTCTTTGTTGTCGTACGGAGAAAAAGAAGAAAATAAGTTTTTTGAAAATATTTTCGATCAAAAAAATGCCTTTAAAAATAACATAGATCCCTTTGAAATCTTTAGTTCTGTGCTTTTTTTCAAAGATTCGGAAAAAAGTCTTTTCGAGCGAATGAAGCAGATGGATCTTTCTTATGAAAAAGAGCCTCCCATTATAACAAATATTAATGTATCGCAATCTTCTCTTCATATCAAAGGAACAGGAATCCCACATTCTTCTTTACTTTTGCTTATACATTCAAATGACCAAAAAATAGAAACTCTTGTTGTTGATGAGAATGGGTATTGGGAGTTTGAAAAAGTGTGGGAAGAATTCTCGCTTTCGCCAGGAGAGCACATAGCATACGCAATTTCTTATGATGAAAAAGAAAATATTCGATCACAAGCGGTTTTTTATAATTTTTTTATTGATATTCCTGAAGAAGAAAAGAATACTTTTTTTAAAAAATCCTTTCCTTTTTTTGGAGGTATAATTCTTTTGTGTATGTTTTTTTTGGCTTTTATTCCTTTATTCCGATCGAGATTTTCGAAATGAAAAGTTTTTTCTAAGAGACGTGTAAAACACACAGAGAGAACGGCGTATAGGATATTTTGTAAAAATGTGATATAATATAAGATATAAGAAGTAAAAGAAATATATGAAAAAATGGTTACTTGTTTCTACGGTGGGAGTATTTACTCTTTTTCTTTCTGGCTGTTCTTTGAGCCAAGATAAACAAGGAGAGGAAGAAAAAAATCTTCCTGAAGAAAATACAGCAATAGGAGATTTTTCGCAACCAGAGGAATCGCAAGAAAATTGGGCTGAAGCTGTAGCGAGAGGAGAGAAACTTCGTTGTTCTTACCAAGGAGAAGAGTCTATGAGCGATGTCGTTGTATTCTTTGATCAGGAACGCTATCGTATCGAGTATGGATCACAAGAAGATCCTATGGTGACTCTTTTTGATGGAGAAACCTTATATTCATGGAATCAGAAAACGAAATCTGGATTCTTTTTGAAACAAGATTGTATGGAAAAACTTAAAGAAGAAGGAATGCCAGAGCCTGAAGAGATACTTTCTCAAAATGAGTATTACACCTCCACACAAGAAGTACTAGATTCCTATAGTGGTCTTTCTTGTCAAAGTGTTTCAAATGTTGATGTACGAGTACTTGATGATATTTCTTTTACGGACCAATGTTCTTTTATAGAAATGCAAATGGAAAATCTAGATCAACTAGAATCTTTACAACAACAAATAGTTCTTCCTGAAGGAATAGAAATGATGCCATAGAGTTATGCAGAAGAAAAACGTTTTTCTTGGAATGTTTTTGACAATCCTTGTGGGGATTGTTTTTTTTCAAGAAGAAGAAAAAATATATTGGAAAGATTTCTTATTTGAAGAAATAGATCTTCTTTTAGAAGAAGAACGTGATGAAAATTCTGTATATGTAAAAAGAGTTATTGATGGAGATACTGTAGAAATAGAAAATGGATCAAGAGTTCGTTATATAGGAATTGATACTCCAGAAATGAGTCGAAAAAAGGATCAAAAAGATGAGTGTTTTGCTAGAGAAGCAACACAGAAAAATAGAGATCTTGTAGAAGGAAAGCATGTAAGGCTTGAAAAAGATGTTTCCGAAACAGATACATATGGAAGACTCTTGCGTTATGTATATGTTGGGGAAGAAATGGTAAATGAAATTCTTGTGAAAGATGGTTATGCCTATGCAGTTACTTTTCCCCCTGATGTACGATTCGAAACTCTTTTTCGAGAGAGTCAAAGACAGGCAAAGATAGAGAAACAAGGAATGTGGAATGCTGGAGTATGTGATTAAACCCGCTTTTTTAAGGCGGGTTTTTAGGGAGTGAGGATGAATCGACGCTTTTTTTAGAGAAGAATCAAATTTTCCTGACCGCGAAGAATAAAGAACAGGGGACCTCTTTGCTCATAACCACAACTTCATAGCAAAAGAATATTTTCGTCAAAATTTTCTTTCCAAGATGGATAAGCTTCTGAAGGAATGACTTTGGGTGAAGGGGGAGCAGAAAACCATTGGCTCTGAGAGTTTTCTTCTATAGAAGAGTTATCCGCCACAGAGATATTTTGTGGACAAAGAAAATACCTCAGAATAGTTATCATACGTAGCATGACATTCTCCAAAGGTTGTTTTTAGGGGCGATATCTTTATACTTGAAAAGCCTATTTTTGTCAAAAAGATCTTTATGAAAGGAAAGAAAGAGTCAAGAGATACTTAAACGTCTCAAAAAATATTACCAAAAACAGGGCCTTTATGAACTGGTCGAATCCTTTAGAGCTGGTCGTTGCCACTATACTGAGCGCACAATGCACTGATGAAAGGGTAAATCGCATAACACCTCTTCTTTTTGGAAAATATAAAACGGCTCAGAAATATGCACAAGCTGATATAAAGGATATCTGGAAAAATTATCTATGCAACAGGATATTATAAAAGCAAGTCTCGATACCTTAAAGAATGGGAGACTTCTCTTTGCTGGGAATATGGGGGCGTGTTCCTGAGCAATATGAAGATCTTCTTCGTATCCCTGGAGTTTCCAAAAAAAGTGCTTGTATTATAGGAGCAAAAGCATTTGGAGCTTTCTACGGTATCGCTGTAGATACACACGTTTGGAGGGTGGCTCCTCGATGGGGGATTTCTCAGGCAAAAAATAGAGATATTCTCGCTAAAGATTTGGAAAGGCTCTTTCCAAAAGAAGAATATTTGAATGTAAATGAATATGCTATAATGATAGGAAGAGATCTCTGCGTTCCCCGCAAACCTCTTTGTGGTTCGTGTTTTTTGAGAGATATTTGTTTACAAAAAGGTATTTCTTCTTTATGAAAATGTATTTTCTTCTTACGGGTTTAGTTTTCTTCTCCATTCTTCTTATCGGAGGTTTCTTTTTTTGGTTTTCACAACCACAAGAAGACTATATTATTGTGGAGGAAGAAAAAAAGCAAAATGAAGAGTCTCTTGCAACAACTCCTTCGTGTGGTATTTCTGGTTGTAATGGAGAACTTTGCGTAAACTTTGCCGAAAGAGAAGGCGATGTATTTTCTCCTTGTGTTTTTAAAGAAGAATATACTTGCTATAAAGGAGCTCTTTGTGAAAGACAGGAATCAGGAGAATGTGCCTGGACTATGACAGAAAATCTCTCTCAATGTTTGGCACAAGTAAAAGAAAATGATTCTGTGCAAAAAACACAAGAAATTATAAAAGACACTTCGGAAAAAGAATTGGATAATAATGAAAATTCTTCCGAAGAAAAGGAGAAGAAAAAAGAGGAAATAATTTCTTCTCAAAACTCTTCCCAAAAAGAGAAGAATCTTATTTCTTGGGGATACGAAAAGAGTGATGACCGTATCATTGATACTTTGATCATACATTCTTCCTATAATTCTTTGGGTGGAGATGAGTACGACGTGGAGGCTATTATTGCTATTTATAAAACGTATGGAGTTGGTGCTCACTATATCATTGATAGAAAAGGAAACACACGTCAGTTAATCGAGGAAAAAAACATAGCTTATCATGCAGGAGTGAGTCAATTACCTGATGGGAGAACAAAAGTAAATGCTGTTTCTCTTGGTGTTGAATTGGTAGGAAATCTTTCTGACGGCTTTACGTCTGAACAGTATACATCTCTTAATAAGCTTATAGGAGGCATACAAAGTCGTCATACATTGCAATATATTTTAGGACATAGTGAAATAGCACCTGAGAGAAAAACAGATCCATGGAATATCGATTGGAATAAAGTTGATCGTTAATAGTATGAATATGATTCTTTATATAAAACTTTCTTCTCATAGAGCAGAACTTGAAATTCGTGATGACGAGATATGTATAGAGAGCACGGAATTTTCTGTTGATGGCAATTTAGATCACCAGCTTCTTTTGGCAATAGATAACCTTCTTTTTCGTAAAGGAATTAAAAAAGAAGAACTCTCTGATATACATCTTGAAATGAATAATGTTGGATCTACAACAGAAAGAATTGCTCAAGCAGTAGTAAATACCTTCTCCTTTGCAAAAAAATATTTTTGAAAAAAATCTGTTTCTATGATGGAAAAGGTGTGTAAATAATGATAATTACAAAAGGGTTTCTATATGGCCAATTTTAGAACGCATATTTTGGCAGGAGGTGGTGTTGGCATAGGAGGAGTAATGAGTGGCTCTGCTTTGGAGCTTTTTGATAGACCCGAAATGGCAATACTTCTTTTTTTTGTCGTTCTTTTAACATCTATACTCCCTGATATCGATAGTGATTCTGGTATTCCTTTTCATATAATTTTTGGATCTTTTTCCTCCTTTCTTGCTGTACAAACATTTCTTTTTTTTGAAGAAAGTGCTTTTTATGAAAGGATATTCCTTTCTTTTTTCGGGGGTTTTTTGATGTGGTTTGTGGGAGGATTTCTTTTTAAGCGATTTACAAAGCATAGAGGTATGGCACATTCTCTTCCTGCTACTGTTCTTTGCGGTTTAGGTATTTTTTTTGGAGCATCTTTTTTTTCTTTTTCTGATACAGAAAGTTTTCTTCTGGCAATTTTTGGTATGATGGGGTACCTTACACATCTTATTTTGGACGAAGTATATTCTCTTGTAGATTTTCGAGGGAAACATTTTTCCCCGAAACGCTCCTTGGGGAGTTCATTAAAACTCTTCTCTCTTTCAAGGAAGAAGAATTTGATTATGTACGGATTGATCATTTTTTTGCTAATGGGGAACATACTTCGTTTTCAGGAGCTTTCTAAAGGTATATGGGAACAATTGATAGAAAAAATAGCTATGCAAGGCTAGGGCATTTTTTGAGTAAGGAAGGGATTTTTTGGCAAAAAAAGAGCGTTTTGCTTTGAAAACAAGAAAATGCTATTATATCGATAGAGTAAAGATATTTTTATGAAAGCAAAAAAAGAAAAGAGGAATAAAGAAGAAGAGAGAGGAGAGGAAGAAGAAACAACTTCTCCATCTGTGGGGTGGGTAGAATTTTTTGGAAATACGAGTGGAGTCCGAAGAAGTGTCGGGGCACTTTTCATTTTCTCTTTGGCGGTATTTTTTACTTTGTCTTTTTTTGCACAAGCGGGTGTATTCGGACTTTATATTAATAGGGGGATTGGCTATGCTTTGGGCTGGGGAAAATGGATTTTTCCTCTTATCCTTTTTCTTATTACTTGGTTTTTACTTCAAAAATCTTCTCGTCTTTATTATGTGAGTATTGTCGGAATCGGAGTTTCTTTCATAGCACTTTTGGGCATTCTTCATCTTTTTATTCCTCCAGAAGAAATGGCTTTCGTTGCCTCAGAGGGTCGTTCTGGTGGGTACATTGGTTACTCTATAGCATGGGGTATGTATACATTTTTCGGTCTTATCGCTTCTTCTGTTTTTTTGGGAATATTTTTTGTCTCTGGCATTCTCGTTGCTTTTGGCCTTTCTCTCCTTCCCTTTTTTGAAACTTTTAAGGGACATTTTGCACAAAAAATAATAGTAAGAAAAAAAGCAGAAGAGAATATTTCTTTGAAAGAAAAAGATCATCTTTCTAAACAAGGAGAACAAGATGAAAGTAAAGAAGAGGAACAGGGAGAGGATGTAGAAAAAGTTACTATAGATGAAGATAATGAAGAAAAACAAGAAGAAGAAAAGAAAAAAAAAGACACTCCTTTTGTTAAAAATATTCAATTTGAAGAGGATTATCGAGATGCTTTTATGAACGAAAAGCCTCTTTCTCAAAAAGAAGAACCGAACAAACAGAGTTTTGAAGAAAAAACAAGGGAATCATTTTTTGAAAAAGAACAAGAAGAAAAAGGAATAATAAAAAAACGCAAAAGAATTAAAGAGTCAAAGTGGAAACTCCCACCTCTTCAATTTTTGGAAAAATCAGAAAAACCAGTGAGTCCGGGAGACTCTGAAAAGAAAAAAAGAATAATTATAGATACACTTGATCAATTCGGTATTAAAGTCTCTCCCGAAATGGAAAAGATTGGTCCTACAGTCACACAATTTCGATTTAGACCAGCTCCGGGAGTTCGTTTGGAGAAAATAGCTTCTCTTTCAAGTAATCTTACCTATGCTTTGGCAGCACATTCTATACGCGTAGAAGCTCCCATACCAGGAGAATCTTTGATCGGTATCGAAGTTCCTAATGCGAGAACTTCTTCGGTAAGGCTTCGTGATATGCTTGAAAGTCATACATTTGGAAAGTTCAAAAAAGAAAATGAACTTCCTATTATACTTGGAAAAGATATTTCGGGGGAATGTATATGTGCTTCTATCGCAAAAATGCCTCATTTATTGGTTGCAGGTGCGACAGGATCAGGGAAAAGTGTTTGTATACATAGTATCATTTTATCTCTTCTCTATAGCTATTCTCCTGATCAATTGAAATTTATTTTTGTAGATCCTAAACAAAATGAATTTCTTCTTTACGAAGGTATACCCCATCTGAGAACAAAAGTTGTTGTAGAAGCAAAGAAGGTGATGGGTGCTTTGAGTTGGGCTATAGGTGAAATGGAAAAAAGATACACACTTTTAGCAAAACAAGGGTCGAGAGATATAGCTTCATATAATAAAAAAATACAAGAAGGTTCGTATATTGGTGAGGAGGAACTCAAACCATTGCCTTTTGTCGTCATTATTATCGATGAGTTTTCTGATCTTATGATGACGAATGGCAAAGAATTAGAACGTTCTATTGTTCGATTAGCACAAAAATCAAGAGCGGTTGGATTGCATCTTATTATAGCAACACAAAGACCAAGCGTTGAAACGATTACAGGACTTATTAAATCCAATATTTCTGCAAGAATAGCCTTGCGAGTAATTTCCTATACGGATTCCCGAACCATTATTGATAGTGCTGGAGCAGAAAAACTTCTTGGTCTTGGTGATATGCTGTACCTCAATGCAGAGAGACCAAAGCCAAAACGAATTCAAGGAGCATTTATTTCTGAAGAGGAGACTAAACAAGTGGTTGAGTATCTTGTTATGCAAAAAAAGAGTTGGAAAAGTGAATTAGACGAGGATAGTGAAAATGAAAATGAAAATGAAGACGAAAACGAAAAACTTGATGAAAATGGAGAGCTTGATTTGGACGCCTATGCCAACGAAGAAAAAAATAAACAACGTATAATACAAGATGAGTATTTTGATGAGGCTAAAGAAATAATAATTCAAGGAGGAGAGGGATCTGCTTCTTTATTGCAAAGAAATCTTAATATAGGATATAATAGAGCATCCAAACTTTTGGATGCTCTTGAAAGAGAGGGGATTGTCGGGCCAAAGGATGGTCAGAAACCAAGAAAAGTTCTTGTAGGCCCGAAAGCTTTTGGCGAATTTTCACAGCAGGGAGAATATGAGAAAGATGAATCCACGTTGACGTAAAATAGGGAGAATATGGGTGCTCGTATTGGTTTTATACGGAAAAAAGTGCAATCTTTTACGTTTGGTGAGCGAATAAAAAAAATTCGAAGCGAACGTTGTTTGAGTTTTTCTGAAATATCCAAACACACAGGAATACAGACAAAATATCTTCAAGCATTTGAAGATGGAGACCACGCCTCTCTTCCAGCACTTGTTTATGTACATGGATTTTTACGATCTTATGCCAAATATCTTGAAGAGGATCCAGAAAAGTTTATTGCTCTTTTTGAGCGTGAGCGAGAAATTGCAACACATCTTGCTCCACAAGAAATATCGAAAAATGCACCACATACCATTTTTTCTCATAAAATAATATCTTTCCCTTTTCGCTGGTTGGCTTTTTTGGGAGGTTTTTTCCTCTTTGCCATTGTAATAGTCTATATATATAATGAAATATTTCATTTTGTGACGGAGCCAACTTTTCTCCTTTCTTCACCTCTAGAAAATATGTCTGTAAATGAGCCATTTGTTTCGGTTGAGGGAAAAACGGATATTTCTACAAAGGTATTTCTTAATGATCAGTCTATACTTGTAGATGAATGGGGAAACTTTTCTGAAAGAGTTGATATTGGGAAGGGGAAAAATGTTTTGGTATTTCGAGCGGTGAATAGTTTTGATAAAGATGTAGAAAAAATAGTAACTGTTTTTGGTAATTGGGGACAAGAATTTACCCAAGATCAAAAAAATCAACAGGAAAAGAAAACGTTTTTCTTAGAAACTTCAGAAGGAGAGGACGTAAAATTCTCCTTACAAATTGACGAAGAAGTTGTGCGAGAAGAAGTATTACTTGGGGGAGAAAGGCGAGAATATGAAGCACAAACTTTTTTCGTCATTTCTGCCCAAGATGGATCCCGAATACAAATGTCTCTTGGGGACGAAATATTTACACCACTCACAGAAATACCCGAAGAAGTTATCGAAAAGAAGTTTCTCCTTCAAGAATAAATTTTTGGAAAAACTTCCCTCTTTTTTACTATATATGAGTACGATCGTTGCGATTAATTATTGAATTTAGTTTTCTTATCTTGATTTTTCTCTTATTGTGTGGCATACTCATTCTCTTGGGTGTGGAAAAATAAATGGGGTGAAAAGAGTATGCAGAGTAAAAAAGTTATTCGTATTCGTGGTGCGCGAGAACATAATTTGAAAAATATCGATATCGATATTCCTAAAGATTCTCTCGTTGTATTTACGGGACTTTCTGGATCGGGAAAGTCGACTTTGGCTATGGATACTATTTTTTCTGAAGGTCAGCGAAGATACTTGGAATCGCTTTCGAGTTATGCGAGGCAATTTCTTGGAAAAATGGAGAAACCTGACGTAGATTCTATAGAAGGACTTTCGCCAACTATTGCTATAGAGCAAAAATCTATTTCACACAATCCTCGTTCAACGGTAGGAACTATCACAGAAATTCATGATTATTTGCGATTGCTATGGGCAAAGATAGGAATAATGCATTGTCCCGAGTGCAAAAAAGAAATACAACCAACGCCACTAGATACTATTGTAGAGAGAATTCTTGATGCTCACGAGGGGACAGAAATCTCTCTGTTTTCTCCTGTTGTTCGTCAGAGAAAAGGGGAGTATTCTTCTTTGCTCCAGGAATTAGCAAAAAGAGGATATTGGAAGGTTGAAATAAATGGAAAGATAGTAGAAAAAAAAGAATGGAACGATATAAAACTCGCTCGGTATAAAAAGCACTCTCTCTCAGTTGAAATAGACACCTTTGTTATAAACGATGAAAGCATTTCTCGTATTTTTGAAAGCGTTGAAAGGGCGATACATCTTTCTAAAGGTCTAGTAGAAGTTCGTTTTAAAAAGGGGAAAACATTAGGGAAAACCCTTTTTCATCAATCACTTTCTTGTCCTGATCACGAAGGAGAACTTCCTGAGATTGAGCCAAGATTGTTTTCTTTTAATTCTCCTTTTGGTGCGTGTAGTCAGTGTGAGGGCTTAGGTGTTAAGCGTGATATAGACGAACATCTTGTCGTTCCCGATGAGAATAAAACTATAGCACAAGGAGCGGTTCTTCCTTGGAGCTACAAAAGAAATAATTATTACGGATCTGTTCTTGATGCCGTTTGTCAATACTATCATATTGCGGACAATCGTCGTTTCAGAGATTTGAGCGAAAGTGATAAAAGAAGAATTTTGTTTGGAGATGGGGAGGAGTATGATCGTATAGAAATCTCACATCATTCCAAAGCAGGTCGTATAGCGTATACTATGATGTGGAAAGGGGTTGTTCAATGGATGCACGATCGTTACAAAAAAACAACATCAGACATCATCAGAAAAGACATTGAAAAATATATGTCTCAAAAGGTATGTGCTTTGTGCAAAGGAACTCGCTATCGACCCGAGGCCTTGCTTGTGACGGTGGGAGAAAAAAATATCGCTGAAGTTTCTACACTTGATATACAAAAAGCCTATGATTTTTTCTGTTCGCTCCGTCTTACGAAGAGCGAAGAAATTATCGCCAAACGAATATTAGAAGAAGTACGAAGCCGACTTTCTTTTCTTATAAATGTGGGACTGGATTACCTCTCGCTTCATCGAAGTGGACATACACTCTCTGGAGGAGAGGCTCAACGTATACGACTTGCCTCTCAAGTAGGATCTAAATTGACAGGGGTATTGTACATTCTCGACGAGCCTTCCATAGGTCTTCATGCAAGAGACAATGCAAAACTTTTGGAAACACTGGAAGCTCTTCGAGACATAGGAAATTCTGTTTTGGTAATAGAGCACGATGAAGAGACTATGCGTGCATCAGATTGGATAGTAGATATAGGTCCATTTGCGGGAAAAAGAGGAGGAAAGGTTCTCTATTCTGGTCCTCCTCAGGGAATTCTTCTTTGCGAAAAATCTCTTACGGGAAAATATCTTTCAGGAAAGAAAAAGATTGAAATTCCCCAACAGCGACGATCTATCAAAAAGAAAAAAAGTATACTACTCAAAAACGCCTCTCAGCATAATTTGAAAGGAGTAACGGTAGAATTTCCTTTGGGAGTTTTTGTGTGCGTAACGGGAGTTTCTGGATCGGGAAAATCTACTCTTATAGAAGAAACACTCTATAGAGGACTAAGTCATCATCTACACAAAAGACTCGAAGTTCCAGGGACTCATCAAGAAATACAAGGTATGGAAAATATCGATCGAGTTCTTATGATTGATCAATCGCCTATAGGGCGAACTCCACGTTCAAATCCTGCTACATATACGGGCATATTTACTGCTATTCGTTCTCTTTTTGCTTCAACACGTCAAGCGAAATCTCGTGGATACTCACTAGGAAGATTTTCTTTTAATGTTGCTGGTGGGCGTTGTGATAATTGTGCGGGAGAGGGTTTTTTGAAGGTAGAGATGCAATTTTTACCTGATGTATATCTTCCTTGTGATGTGTGCAAAGGAAAGAGATATAATAGAGAAACATTAGAAGTTCAATATAAAGGAAAAAATATAGCCCAAATTTTGGAGATGACCGTTTCTGAAGCGTGTGAATTTTTTGAACCGTTTCCCCTTTTGGCAAATACCCTCACTCTTCTAGAAGAAGTTGGACTTGGATATATTGAGTTGGGACAAAGCGCGACAACGCTCTCAGGTGGGGAGGCACAAAGAATTAAACTTGCTTCTGAGCTTTCTGCAAAACGACGAGGACATACTTTGTATATACTTGATGAGCCGACAACGGGACTTCATTTCGAAGATATTCGTAAACTTTTGGAAGTTTTGAATCGATTAGTAGATCAAGGAAATACCGTCATTGTTATCGAACATAATATGGACGTTATTCAATCAGCAGATTACCTTATCGATCTTGGTCCAGAGGGCGGAGATAAAGGGGGACGATTGATTGCTGTGGGAACACCGGAAGAAATTATGAAATATGGAGATAAGAGTGCAACAGGAAAATATCTTAAACGGTATATTAAGAGAAGTTTTTCATAAAATATTTTTTGAGTGCTTTGAAAACTGAGAAGATTGTTTTTTTCGAAGGATATATGAGGCAAAGCAAAATAGACATAGAGAAAAGAAAAGAACTCCCCACTACCCCAGGAGTATATTTTTTCTGCAGCAAGAAAGAAGAAATTCTTTACATAGGGAAGGCAACCAACCTTCGGTCGCGTGTAGCTCAGTATTTTTCTGGAAATGATAGTAGGGGAGAGAGAATCGCAAGAATGGTTTCTCAAGCAGAGACACTTTCCTATATTCCTACAGAAACGGTTTTGGAAGCGGTTATTGTGGAGGCAAATAGTATAAAAAATTTCAACCACGGTACTAATATAGAGTTGCGTGATGATAAAAGTTTTTCTTTTATAGGAATAACGAAAGAAACATTTCCCTCGATGCATCTTTTTAGAGAGAAGGATATTTTTCAAAAAGAAACTTCTAAGACATTATTCTTTTCTTCTCGAAACAATACTTTGGTTTTTCAAAAAGTGTATGGACCGTATACTTCTCGATACCAAGCCGAGATAGTTTTGAAAATAGTACGGAAAATATTTCCTTTTCATTCTGCTACACAAAAGACAGAAAAGGGATGTCTTCATTATCAAATAGGCTTATGTCCCGGTCCATATAGTGGTGATATTACACATAAAGAGTATAAGAGAAATATACAAAATATCCGATATGTACTTGAGGGAAAAAAGAAAAGACTTCTTATAAAGCTTGAACGGGAGATGAAACAGTGTGCCAAACAGCATCAGTATGAAGAGGCAACGAAAAGGCGTGATGAAATTTTTGCCCTACAGCATATTCAAGATATTGCCCTTCTTGGCAAAGAAAAAAATACATTTTCTTCAGAAGATTCGAAGATGCGATTGGAATGTTACGATATATCTCATATTTCTGGAAAAAATCCAGTAGCCTCTATGGTTGTGTTTGAAGATGGAGATCTTCGCCCACAAGCGTATAGAAAGTTTTCCATACAGGGATTTTCTGGTGTGGACGATGTTGGTATGATGCGTGAAGTTCTTGCGAGACGATTTCGGCATAAAGAATGGAATTTTCCTAATGCTGTGATACTTGATGGAGGGAAAGGACATCTTTCTATGGCAGAACAGCTTTTTCAAAATATTGGAATATCTGTTCCGATCATAGCCGTTGCCAAAGGACCGACAAGGAAAAAAGTTGATCTTTATATATCAACACAATTTCCACCTATAGAAAAAACCTATAAAGATAAAGATCTTTTGGAAAAATTACGAGAAGAAGCACATAGATTTGCGATTACTTTTCATAGAAAACAACGATCTCGATCTTTTTTAGAAATATAGAGAGGTATGGACAAATATTTCTTTTTCTGTACAATGCTTTTGATAGAGACTATAGTCGGAAAGATTTTTCTCTATTAGACGAAAGGAGAATGGTTTCAAAAAGTTTTTTGAAAAAAGAGGTGTATAATCAATGATAGTGGATAAAGATTTTTCTCATTGGGCTTTAGTAAAAAGTGGGTTAGATGTTGTTGATCCTCCAAATTATTTTTTTGAAGGCGAAGTATGGTGGGCATCACTTGGTGTAAATATTGGACATGAGTTAAATGGAAAATTTCCGTCATATTCTCGACCAATAGTTATCTTAAAAACGTTTAGTAGGAGTAGCCTTTTCTATGTTCCTTTAACTACAGCCAAGGAAGATAGAATAAAACCTTTTCTTTTCTATGTAGGAGAAGTTATTCCAGGGAAACAATCAAACGCCTCTTTATCTCACGCAAGTTCTATGGATGGAAGGCGACTTCTCGCAAAAATAGGGAACCTTGAACAAAATTTGTTTAATGATTTAAAGAAAGCAACAAAAGTATATATTTTTTCTTAAATAAGAAAACCCCCCGTATCTTTAGTATGAGAGCGGGGATTTTATTTTTTATAGGAAAGTTTCTTTTTGGTAATAATCTCGTTAAAAAATGGGTATCTTTAAAATACTACCTGAAGAGTGTTGAATAAAAAGAATATTTTCATCTAATCCTATAATTTTTTTTGCATCGATAAGCTCTTCGCTTACTATGTGGCGAGAAATATTCCCTGTTTGGCTAGAAGCAATAGCTAAGCGACCATTTTGGCTATCAAGAATAAAGAGAGTATCTTCATCTTCGGAAGTAAGAATATCATCAATAACAAGAGGGACGAATGTTTCACTGAGATTGAGAGAAGTTTTTTTCCCCTGAAAGAAGGAATAAATTTCCGTAGTATTTGCTATAAAAATATTTCCGCTTACTGTCCAAAATTGAGGATTTTGTAAAGAGAGATTTTCTTTGAGCCATGTGGTTGGAGTGTCAAAACCACCGAGAATTCGAGGAAAACGTAAAATATTTTTTGTGTTGCTATCATAGAGATAGAGATAGGTAAGAAAAGAGCCGATAATCTGAGGGCGAGTCATTTCGATAGGAGGAAGAGTATTTTCAGAAAAGCTTAGATCAATAGGACTCCATGCATAAAGTTTTTTTGTATCAGTAAGGAAAAAGAGGAGATTGAGATCATTCATAAAGGTTGCAGATGTTATCTTCGCATTTCCTAACTCGGGTGTATAGAGATTATTGCTCTTTTTTTCTGGAGAAAAAGTTGTTATAGAATTTTCTTGGACAAAGATAAAAATATTGTTCCAAAAAAAGATTTCAAGAGAAGGATTTTGCACAAAAGAAGATGTTTCATATAACGAATCATTTCCTTTTTCAAAAATTTGAGCATCTTTTTCTT
>JAGYLL010000017.1 GCA_018401135.1 Candidatus Moraniibacteriota bacterium
AAGAATAAAAAAAATATATTTTTTATAGCAGAAAAAAGAGAGAAAATAAGAAAAAAATCGCATAAAATTTTTCAACGTGGAATCATTTAAAGCTTTATTTCGTAGAGTTTCTGAGATTTTTTATCAGTAAAATAAAGCGTTCTTTGGTCAGAAGATAGGAGAAGATTGGTTGCATCAAAAGATTGCGTTATATCAGAAAGCTCCACTAAACGTTCTTTTTCTCCTGTTGTTACAGTAATTTTCCAAAAAACATCGGTTGTTGTTATTTTTCCTGAGAGATAATCATCAGGCATAATAGTTGTTTGGGGAATTTCTGTGGGAACAGCACAATAAAGAATATCACTCGTTTTATTCCAAGTACATTTTGAGGTAAGTGTAGGAAAACCAAGATCAGAATACTGCCCACCATATTTATTGATAACACCTAAGGAAAGTTTGGAGCCATTTTTTTCAGGCGCCCAGCTCAAAAGAATTTTTTCTCCGTCAGGTGAATAGAGATAATTTGCTCCATATTTTCCAGAAAATATTTCTTTATTAGTTCCTGTAGAAATATTAATTTGATAGAGGGGCGAAAGTTTTGTATTTGAGCTTTGTGGCCAGTAAGCAATAAGAGGTGATTGTGGAACGCTTGCCATATCAATTCTCCCTTTTTGAAAAATAGTGAGTATTTCTTTGCTTTCTGATCCATCTGCTTTTGCAAGATAAAAAGTTATTTCTTCAGGATTTTTTCTCCGTATATAAATAATTTTTTCGAAAAGACTATCCCAAACGAGATAAGCGATTTCTCCTTGAAGAGGGAGTATTGTTTTTTCGGTTGCATTTATGAGAAAATATTGACTTCCTTGTTGTGGCTGTGTCTTGAGGATCGATATTTCAGGATTTTCTGACCAAAGACTCACTATAGGAAGAGAAAGATTCGTATCAAGAAGAATAGTTTTTTCAAACGTTTCTCTATTGAGTGAATAAAGAGTGGCTGTTTCTGCATGATAACCAAGTAAAGAAAGTTGATCTTTACTTAAAGCAGAAGAAAGAAGGGGGACGTCAATAACTTCTTGAAAAGAAGAGGTAATAGTGTCAATTTCTGGCTCCGTGGGCAATTCTTCTATAGAAGGAAGAATACCTTCATTTGGTTTTTCTTTAATAAAAAAAGTAAAAAATAACCAGAAAAAGAGAATGATCCCAAGAAGAATGGATGTTGAAAGAAAAAGTTTTTTAAGCATAACCTTATTTGAATGTTCGACGACCTGCTAAAGAATAAAGAAGGCCTATTATAAATAAAGAGGTCAATATACTGAGAAATGTTTGTAAGGTTACCCATAAGTACGAGGGTGTATTTTTTAAAAGAGAAGCAAAGAATGCTTGGGGGGTATTAATAACAAATTCCCTCTCTTCTTCATCATTAACAACTTCCATTTGTATGTTTTTTTTAAGCCACAGTGCTCTACTTTCTTCTATGGTAAGATTCCAAATTCTTTTCATAGCTTCTCGAATAGCCGGATCTTGCTTATAAATAGCCTCCATTCCAAGTATATAGGTGTTTCCAGGTGGATCAAGAATGGGAAAAGTAAGGGTATTATCTTGAAGATCTTTTTCAGAAAAAGGAATATCTTCAACCCATTGCTTAGAGGTATTTGGAGAAAATCCTATAAAACTTGGAAAGAATAGAGCTTTAAGTTCTGCTGTACGAAGGGTGTAGCCTTGAAGTATTTCCATGCTAATATCTTCATAAACAGTGCCATCAGTATCTTTATAATAGCCTAAATATTTAGGCCAAACATTATCTGTATTTGTAGAAATTATTTCTATGAGAGGCTCAACAACCTCAAAAACTCTAGAATAGGTATTTCCTTTTCCTGTCTGGGAATCTACAACTGTCACCTTAACAATATGACGAAATCCAGGGTCTCCTGTTATAGGAAAGAAATTGTATTTTGTTTGTTTTTCATTTTCACATTGAAGAGCAGAAACATCTTTATTACATATAAGTGCTTTCCCATCAAGTTCCCATGCGTAATTATCTATATTAGCTTCTTCTAAAACAAGAGATACCACTTCATTTTTTGCTACATAACAAATACCTCGACGAAGAGTTTCTTCGTCATTGCAAATAAATTGAGATCCCATTTTGAATGTTGCTGAATCTCGATCTATTTCAGCTATGACTGGTTGTATTTTTTGATTACTGTTATTTATTTTTACTATTACTGTAGAATTTCCTTCACGAAAGGTGTCATAGGAAAATTGTTCTCGCACAGAAAGTCTTATTCGTAAATGTCCAGTTTCTTTGGGAAAAACTTGAGCAACAGAGAGACCTATTTTTGCTAAAAGTTCATCAGTAAAATTGAGTTGCATATCAATTTTAGAGAGATCATTTCCTTTTGTTTGACCAATAAGTTTATTTTCTGTAAGAAGATCTGTTATGTCTATCCAAGACGCTGTCCCTTCATCACCAACCTCTCTTGTATATCCCCTTGGATCAAAAGATCCATCAGAACTTATAAAAACTCTCCAAGTATATATAGTTTGTGTCGCATCTTCTGTAGAATTTCCTAAAGAAGAATAAATCGTTAAAAATTCCCCATAATCTTTTCCCGAAGAATCATTAAGAGGATCCTCCGGTGAATACGAGAGATTCACAGCAATATTTTCTTTTTGTGAGCCCTCTCTTGGATCAACAAGATTTCTCTCTAGACAATTATTCAAATCCATCGAAGCAGTAGGAATTTCTACCCAGTAGCCCTTTATATATTTTGAATATACACCTTTTCCGGTAACAGGACAATCATTTTTTGGAAGTGCCCACATAATCATTTTTGAATGTTCATCATGCTTTGTTGGAATTTGAGATGTTCCTTCAACAGCAACACCTACCTTATCTCCAACTTGATAATTCCAAGAAAAATTAAGAATACCTCTTCCTACGATATTAGATTCATCACCATAACCAGTATTAGAGGTGTCAGGATCTTGTGGATTTGTTCCCCAAAAAATTTCTTCCCCCAAAAGAAACTCATTATCTCCCGTTGTAAATCCTGGTGCATTTGGAAAAAGATGCTTACAGCCATTTTCAGAAGGTTCGCCTCCCCCACCATTACCAGAACAAGAAAGGGTTGTTGGTTTTTGTGCTACTTGATCACATGACCAATCCTCTCCACAGTCTACGTTATAACCAGGAGGATTGTAATACATAGGTAAGCAAAGAGGTTTCAAGCCAGGACCACAAGAAAATGTATTTCCAGCACAAAGAGGTGGGCTTTTTGGATCTGACATGCAAATATTTATCCAAGAAGAGTTCCCACTGTCGCGACAAGTAACAAGACTTTCTTGTGTACATTTTAATTCATAACCAATAGGACACACAACCTCATTTGTTTGTTGACTTGAAATAAGAGATGTACCACCTCTTACAATCTCATGTTGAATACCCGTTGTTTGATCCATTATATAACAGCGATCAGGAATGTTTTCTTTGCCATCACCTCCGTAGGTAGCTCTATATCCATCATCATCATTATCAGTAACGTTATAATCAATATCGATCTTTCTATATGGTGTTTGCAATGATAAGAGAGGCTCTATTTTCCAATCTTCTACCGTAACTCTATTATCCCCATTTTATCACAAGAAAGAGGTATTTCTTGTTCCAACTACGCCCAAATCACACTTATTTTTCTTTAAAATACCATGTATAGTAAAGATCTTCTTTTTATTTTCAAAATAAATAGGAAATGCTTTTGTATTAATTTTTGACCAGGGACGAGGATCTGCTGGTGAGAAAAAGGAGAACCTCTGGAAGAGTTTTTTCTGATCAGAAACATTAAAATATTCTCCTTGGTTTTGTATAGATTTGAGATTGAGGTGGTAACGCGCTTCAAGCTCAGCTGCAATATCACTGGCAGATTGAGCTAAAATAGGTTGTATAGAAAAATATAAATAAAAGAAGAAAGATGCGGAAGGAAAGAAAAAAATTTTTATTTTCATATGCGTAAATATTCTAAAAAAACTTAAAATAATCATTGACATTAGTATAGCAAAGAACCAAGAAAAAGAAAAGAAGGAGTATTGATTTTGTTTTAAAATAAGAATGCTTGAAAAAAAAGAGCTTATTATAAGAAAGGTTTTCCCACACAAGTGTTTGTGAAAGCCAGAGAAAAAGAAAAATAAACCATTGAAAAAAATAGACCCCCACTGTAAGACTTCTAAAGAGCCTAATTGGATAAATCCTCAAAAGAATTCATAGAAAAAGTAAATGATCCTGTTATAAGAAAAAAATAGAGAAAAAAATAACCAAAAAGATTCTTGTGAGAAGATGGTGGCCCAGAGAACTTCTTTTTGGTTCTGAAAAAAAATATGCACAAAAACAACACAAGAAGCAAGGAGAAAAAATGAAAAAAACCAAAAAATATCATAACGAGAAATATGTGAAGAAAAACCAAATTCTCGAAGAGATTTTTTGAGTATGAAACGTATAAAGAGAAGGGGAAAAAGGAAAAAGAGACAAAAAGAAAGAAGAATACTTTGAAAAATATCTTTGGATGAAAAAAGAAAAGAAAAAGCTAGTGCAAGAAAAGAAATAATGAGGATGAAAAAAAACTGAGTATATTTTGGGAGTATTTTCATAGGAAAGATTGTATTTAGAATTTTTTTAAAATAGCCTCTGTTTTTTCTTCTGCAGATTGTGCATTTCTATAATCTTTTTTTGCTTGATAGTATGCCCATCCTACACAGATAAGATTTATAGGAAGGAGAGAGATTATAGGAAACCAATCTATAATAAGAAGAAATGCACGAATAATACGAATAAGCCACGTTCCTCTTCCCCATAAAAAAAAGAATAAATAGGTTGTTACAACTAGTGATGGAATAAGGACGATGACCTGACCTACTAGGGGAAAACTTCCAACAAGATCAAAAAAACCATCTTTAGATAAAGCGAGCACAAAAGCAAGAAAAAAAACATGAAAATGACCTTCTTTAAGTGCTCTTCTATGCTTTCTTGATAACACTATAGAGTCCCAGAGATTCTTTGGAATATTTTTTTGTATATTTGTTTCTATGTTGCGAAGTGACTGAGCTTTTTCTTTTAAAAATTTTGTTTTTTGCTTATCAGAAAGACGAGCCTCCTCCAATTGTTGTTTTCGGTATTCTTCTTCAGAAAACATACGATCTTCCATACATACGTTCTATCATCTAACTAAACTTCTTTTTCAAAATCTTTTTTCGCCTCTTCTATTTCAATAAGCTGTTGAGGATTTGAGGTTATAATTTGATCTTCTGAATACGAAGCAACTATTCGTATAGCAACGTGTTTGAGTCCAGCAAAGAAAATTCCCTCCCCAACATTACTCTCAAGAAGAAGAAATTTTTCTTGTTCTGTGAGATAGAAAGTGTCTTGAATGACATCAATAGATGCGGGGGATTGTTTGAGGAGAATTTGAAGGGAAGAATTGGTAACGATGGGTTTTCCATAACGAGAAGACATAAAGTCAGAAATATCCTGAGTTATAGTAGTAAGTCCCGTATAGTATTTTCGACAACGTTTGGCTATGCCATAAATAAAGGAAGCCGCATCTTCATGTTGCATCATAACCCAAGCCTCATCAACAACAAGAATTCTTTTTTTGAGCTCTCTTCGCATCTCATTCCATAAATGTTGCAAGACAACATACATAGCTATGGGACGAAGTTCATCTTCAAGATCGCGAATATTGTAGGTGGTAAGGACACCTTCTGTTTCAATATTTGTTCGGTGGTTAAGGAATCCTGAAAAAATTCCTTCGGTATACTTTTCCAATCGCATAGCCAAAGATTGAGCATCTTGCATATTAGTAAGAACTTCTTGAAGATCACTCATGGTAGGCATTTGATCTTTTGTGAGAACATAAAAATTTGAATGTGAGGTGATATCTCTTATAGCATAGGTTTCTCTGAGTGCTTTATCTAAAAGAGAATCTTCTTCGGGAGTAACGGCTCCAAGCATTATATGAAGAAGCCCTATTACAGAAGCAATGTGACTTCGAAAAACTCCTTCCGGATCATCTTTACCCGGTTCTATTTTTGGAAGATCGAGAGGATTGAGATGATAAGAAGAATTAAGTGAAATAGGAATATAAGTGCCACCTATAGCAGAACAGAGATGTTGATATTCATTTTCAGGATCAATAATATGTACCGTTGTCCCAAACATAAGAGAGCGGAGAATTTCTAATTTTACCGTATAACTTTTTCCTGCTCCAGATTTAGCAAAAATAACCATATTAGCGTTTTCCATCTGAAAACGATCAAAAAGAATAAGACTGTTATTATGACGATTTATCCCGTATAAAATACCTTCATTAGAAGAAAGCTCAGAAGAGACAAAGGGAAATGTCGTTGAAACAGGAGAGGTATTAAGATTGTTAGCAAGATCAAGTTCATCATTGGCAAGGGGAATAGTAGAGGAATAGCCTTGATCCATTCGTAAAATAGCTGGTTTGGCGTAAATCATTTGAGATTCCAAAATAGCTTTTATTTGATTGGTTATAGTTTCAAGTTCTTTGAGAGAGTCTGCATAGAGGGTCATATAAAGACCAAATCGAAAAAACCGCTCAGTTCCTGTTTGAAGATCATCCCGGAGACGCTCTACGTTTTCGAGACCTGCTTCCAAAACAGGGTTTCTCACTTGGCCACCAGCACTTTCTATATGAATTTGAGAAAGTATTCGAGCCGATTGCTTTTGAAGCTCTTTGAGAAGAGAGGCACTGTCCATAGGATGAATGAACATAGCAACATCCATGGAAAAGTCAATATTAATTATGGGTGAAAACCATCCATTATTGAGAAATTTTGGATAGGTCATAATGAAAAGTGTCCGAGTAAAAACACTCCCCATTTCTAAGTGGGAAGAGGTTATACTCATACCAGCTGGTGCTATAAAACCTCGAACAGAAGCCATTCCTTGTCGATAAAGTATCTCTTGTTCTTCGAGGGTAGTGGGTATATTTTTTTTCATCGTGGTGTTTGATTTTGTACTTCCATACTTTCAATATTGTTTATAATACGAGCGCTTTGAAGAGAGGGATTATAGGAATTATAGAGAAGTTCTAAAGAGTCTTCTGTATTGAGCATAACCATACGGAGACCAATTCCTGATAATCCAGCTGTTATATGATCAACCCTTTGATAGAGTTGACTTTTGAAGGTTTCTAATTGCTCTCGTCTATGTTTTATGATAAGCTCAGGGCTAAATATTTGCAGAAAATCTCTAAATATATTTTTTTTACTTGTCTCTACAGGGAAAAAAGGAATGACTATATAAAAAGATTTGGTCATAATATTTTGTATTTCTGTAAGATTTTGTATGAAATTTCTGTATTCATAAATTTGCATACGCATAAGCTCGTTCGTTTGTTGAGCTTCTTGATTTTTCAATTTTTCTATATAAGGAGTGATATTTATATGTCGAGAAGAAATAATGATCTGCAGAGGAAAATCAAGAGAGTTGAGAAATTGTTGGTAGCGAAGAATAATAGCATCTTGCTCATCACCTGACTTGAGATCAAAATTAAGAGAAGAAACCGCTAAAATAGCTCGGAGAGAGCCATCGCGAAGGAGTACAATACCATCTCGTATTTCTTGTACATCTACATACTCTAGTGTACTTGGGCCAGTTTTTCTCCCAACGAGACTTGATTGATGGAGAGATTCAGTTTTCATTTTTTCTTTTTATTTTTTAAGAAGAATACATCAAGTATACTATGTTCCTTTTTTTGTGCCAAGAGGTGTTTGCTTTCTTGATTTGGATTATCAAGAATATTGGCATATTCTTTTAGTACAGTCATTTTTTCTTTGTACAGTTCTTTTGTTAAGGGTGGGTATGAATTTAAGGTATCTTCTTTATCCCCCAATGTTTGAGAGGAAGAAGAAAACCGTTTCCACATATATTGCTTGGGTTGAAATATAAAAACAAGAGCAAACCAGAAAACTTTAAGAAGGGGTTGTCCCCAAGGCCTATAAAAAGCCAGGGAAACAAAAATTGCTATAACGAATGTTGCTATAACGATAAAAGGAATAAGAGAAAGAGATCTCCATAAAAGCATAAGAATTACGGCCATAGCAATCATCCAATAGAGCTGTTTCCAGGTAAGTGGACCGGCTATTTTGTCTTCGACGTTGATATACTGTGGTACAGGAAAACGTAACATATTTTTAGTAAATATTAAGTACAGTAAGTATAGCAAAAATATTTCTTTCTAGGAAATATACAATATTTCTTGAGTTTTTATTCGGAATCTTCTCTTTCTTTGGGAAAGAGGTGGCTTGAAGAAAAATGTATATTTTGCGCATTAGCAATATTTTTTGTTTCAAATTTTTCCTGAGAAGAATTGTTGCTAAAAAGGTGTGAAGAAGGAGAAATTTTTTGACTTGCGAACCTTTTTTCATTTTCAGATTGAGGAAATTGGTTATTTTGAGAAGGCGAAGGAGGTATATTTTGTGGAGAAGATTTTTCTTTTTCAGATGTGCTTATGAGTTTTTCCCAGAGAATTTCTTGGGATTGAATATCAAGAGGAAGCAAAATATTTTCATCCAAAGAAGTAAGAAGGCTCGTAATTCTTTCACGATCTTGTGGAGAGAGTGCAAGTACGTTTTTATTGTGAAAGAGAAAATTACTTCTCTCGAAAGCTTCGTGAGGTGCGGGTCCCATTTCTTGCTGATAAAGAGTGATCCAGTTTTTTACCGAAGGACGAACGGGTGTTTGTGAACCTCGAATCATAATATTTTCAGAGGTAACGAGTTGTTGGCCAAGCTTAGAAAACAAGGCCATTCCTTCAAGGAGAGGATATTCTTTTTCGTAAGGAGATTTTTTTCCTTCAACATACTCTTGAGAAGGAGAGTTTTCTTCTGGTAAGAGCTCTTCTAAAGGAGGAAGAGAAATTTGAAAGAGTTTAATAATAAAGTCAAGAAGAAAATTTCTTTGTTCTGGAGAAAGAAAAGAAAAATTTTTTTCTAAAAGAAGGGGAATATCAAGTTCTTGTATATCAAGAAATCCAAAATCACGAATAATTCTTGAAAGATTTTCTATCTGATTCTCATTGAAGGAATATTTTTCTGCTATTTCTCCTATCCATTCAGTCGTCTTATTATGGATAAGAACGACACCTCTTTTCTCAGGGAGTTTTTTTTGACGAATCCATCGAGTAATAAAAGATTGTGAAAGACGAGTTTCCTGCGGATAATCTTTTATGAGCATAGGATAATGAGACACGGAGTATTCTTTTGGTGTCATAGAAGAGAAGAATTAATAAGATACGAATAAAAACTCTATATTTTAAGGCGTAGGGTTTCTGTTTATAATACCAATTTGTTCAGCTGTCATTTTATTATAGAGATCTTGAAATTTTTTATCTGCCATATCATTCTTTAGATATTGTTGCACCTCTGTATTTTTGAAAAATTCCTTATCTTGTTTTGCAATAGTTTGATTATCGAGTTTTGCTAAAGTTTCTTTATATTCTTTATTTAGAGCAGAATTTCTATCAGCTGGTGCTATAGTACCTGCTTCTATATTAGCATTTACCTTAGCCTCAATCATAAGATCTATCCTTCCTTCTGCTTTAAGTTTTCCTTCGAAAGAATCTTTAATTTTTTCTATTTCATTATTAAGGTCAGCCTCACTGAATGTGGGATTAAGTTTTTTAAGAGTAGCTCTATCAGTAAGTGTTTTTCGTACAGCTTCCATTTTCGTAGCATCCATAGACTTTATGGCTTTTGGTTCAGCACTCTCTAATATTTTTTTCATACCATCAGAATCGCCATTCATAGCCTTAAGTGCGGTATGAAGGATGTCGGCATTCTTAATACTTTTATTTTCTGCTAGAAGGAGTGCTGCAGACTTGGCTTTCACGGGATCTTTTTTTGCATTAGCTTCAGTTATATAAGACTCAAGCATAGATTGATTCGTTCCAAATTTTTTGAACTCATCAATTTGTTCTTTGACTCGTTTATTCTCTATTCTTTTTCGAGCACCTCGTGCTGAATCACCTCTTGTAAGTCGAGCAGACATAACATCCCGTTCTTCTTCTCGGAGTTTTGTTCGTTCAGAAGCGGGATCTGTCCAATATTTTTTCTTTAGAGCACCGGGGAGTGCTCGTAAGGGGTTATAAGCTTTATTAAGACCGGGTGTGTTTTCTCCTAAACGATCCCCCACCCAAAGCATAGGTTTCATACCACCCCAGCTTTTCTTGGCAATATCATTAGCTTTATTCATAACAATACTCGCTCCTAAGGCACCAAGTTTTTGTGACCAGATCAATCCCCCCCAAATAATAACTACAGGCACAAAATAAAAAGCCCAAAGCGCTAAAGTGTTGGCACTTTCTGGATCAGAAACATTATTTCGTGCAATTCTCACAAGAGCATCTTGTTGAAAGGCTTGAAGTATATAAATGGCAATAGCAAGAACCAAGAGCATAATAGGACCAAAAAAAGCATTTTTGAAAAGAGCCTGCCAATAATCATCGGCAAAATTTTTGGTAGAAGGGAGTATAGCCGCCACAAAACCCAAAGGAGAGAAAATGACAAGAGTGATAAGGACAACGAGTCGAATAAGAAACATTATAGCTAAAGCAAAAACAGTAATGAGAAAAATCCATCCAAATATAATGGCAGCAAAATAGGTACTAAAAGGTGCTGATTGAACAGGCGCTCCATAGGCAGGTTTGAGAAGCGTTCCAATGCGAGACTCTTCTCCTATTACAGCACCTAGACTTCCAGAATTTGCTCCAAAAACAACATTGGCAATGTAATACATAGGAATATTGGCAGCATCGATGATAAATCGTGAAATAGGAAAGCTAAAATTAGTAAGAAGTGCCATAATGATAAGGGTGAGTATAATTTTTTTGATATGATACTTTTCTACTTGAAAAATAGTAGCAAAGGCACTGAAAAGAAGAACGAGGATAAAGGCGAGATTAAGGACGTCTCGAATAATTTTCCAAGAATTTTCTACAGCAGTTGAATTGAGGAGATCGGTATAGTTACGTGCATCAATGACATAGGTAAGAAGAACGGCAGCCGTTTGTATGAATTTTCAATTAAATGAATGATACCATAAAGTATTGATTTAAAAACGAGATCGAACTTATCACCTAACCAAATAGCACCCTCTTCCACTACAGAAGTGCTCTAGAGCTGTGTTTGTGCCTGTGCAAAAGAAATAAAAAGAAAAAAGAAGGATTTTCAAGACAGAGGTGCTATGAAAAGAAAAGGCAAAAAAACAAAATAAAACAGGGAGAAGAGAAATGGATTTTCTTTTATATTTTGTGAGATTTTCATACTATAAAAATAATACCATAAAAATAATAAAAATCAAAGAAATTTTTAAAAAAAACAAAAACCCCCTCAAAGAATGAGGGGGAAAAAGAAAATTTGAATCTTTTTATTTCTAATAAATATACCCACGTATACGACGATCTTTTATTTCAATAGTTCGTGTGTTGACAACTCCCCACGCATCATAATTCATTTCTTTTACAGTAATCGAGTTATCACGAACATTGGTTACGAGAGCAACATGACCATAATGGGCACTGTCTGTCGTAACAACGATAGCTCCAACCTTAGGTTTTGATCCCGTTGCGTAACCAGCTGATTTTGCATTGTAGAGCCAGGCACCAGCATTTCCTCTCCAAGGAATATATTTTTGTTGAGCTACATACCATGTACAATATCCATAAGGAAAGGTATTTGCTTTTCCATGTCTATTTTCTACATTTTTTCCACTGGTTCCTGCATATTGACGAGGCGTAAAAATAGAAGTCTCTGGAATAATAGGCTCTGGCTCAGGTTCAGGAATGTCTTTTTCTGCACCAGGAATGATAATTTCTTGTCCTTGCTCGAGACGACCATTAGCGGGGAGTTCATTAAAGGCTATTATTTGTGTCGTTTCAACTGAATAGGTCTGTGCGATGGTATCGAGAGATTCATTTTCTTTGACGATATGTTTCAGACCAGCAACAGGAAGAATAAAAAGGGTGTCGCCAGGCATTATTTGGTCAATATCTTCTATATTATTAGCCCAATAGAGCGTGTTTACTGTTATTCCATATTGATGTGCTATGGAACCAATAGTATCCCCTTCTTCTACAGTATGAAGTTTTATTCCTCCATCCATTTCAGGATCTTGTTCCATAGCATAGGTTGTCGAAATAAAAGAGCGTGAAGAAATATTTGTTGGGAGAACGTTTTTTACTGAATTGTTATACAAGGCCAAAGAAGAAAGATCTTCTTGATTAAGATCGTTGTGTGCAGAAGAGAGACTTGGAGATATATAAGAGAGAAGGGTCACGTTATTTCGAGAAGAAAGTGTTTCTACACCATGATTTTTTCCAAAAGAAGAAAAAGAAGAAGTTTTTTTATCTAAAGATAGATGTTTATGGCGAAGCGAAATGTTATTCGTTGCAACTAAAAAAACACTTACAATAATTACCGTAAGCGCAGAATATTTTTTAATAAGTTGACTTATTCGAAGTGCTCGAAAAAGCTGAGAGCGTGTTTGTGAGAAAGCGAGAAAACCTTGATTCGTTTTTTTTGTGTTGACGATATCAATTTGTCGATGAATTGAGCTACGAATACAAGTATTCCTTCTGTATGGTCTTAGAGTAAGAACGGAACCATTTCTGGTAATAAACGTTCATCGTCACAAGACCTTATAAATAATGTTCGAATATAAGTATAGATATATAAAATAATTTGTCAATATCAATGACAAATTACCCCCCTTTCTTGCCAAAAATTTTAAAATGGTATACGATTTTAAAATAATCTTTTTCAGGAAAGGCTTTTTGTAAAATAAAGAAGCTTTTTATAGGAAAAGATTTAAGAAAGATCAAGTACCGTTTATTAATAAGTAACATACAAGTACACTTGAACTTGTAAAAAGAGAGAATTATGAATAATAAAGTTAAAAAACAAGAAATTTCCCCAGCCGAAGAGGTTACTCAAATGGATATTTTTTTGAATGATTTCGGTTCTTCCGTTCCTGAAATCGGTGGTATAATAGAAGGAAGTGTTATTGAAAAAGGATCTAATATACTCCTTTTAGATTTGGGCGTATTTGGGATAGGTGCTGTTTATGGAGTAGAAATGCGTGATGGAATGGGGATTGTGAGTGGTCTTAAAGTTGGAGACACGGTAAAATCAATGGTTGTTGATTTAGAAAATGAAGATGGTTACATTGAGCTTTCTGTGAGACAGGCATCATATGAAAAAGCATGGGAGGATATCGAAGAGAAGAAGTCTTCAAAGTCAACTATACCAACAAGGATAACGGATGCTAATAAAGGAGGACTCCTTGTTGAGGTAAATGGTGTTATCGGTTTTCTTCCTGTTTCTCAGCTAGCGAGTCAACATTATCCTCGTGTTGAAGATGGTGATAAAAATAAAATTTTGGAATTATTGAAAAAACTTATAGGAAAAGAGCTTAATGTTCGAATAATTGATTCCGAACAAGAAACAGAGAAGCTTATTGTGAGTGAAAAAGCTGCTCAAAGCGAAAAAGAAATGGTTTTGATTTCTCAATTAAAGAAAGGAGATGCTATTGAAGGGGAAGTGAGTGGGGTTGTAGATTTTGGAGCTTTTGTAAAATTTTATCCACCAGGAACAGAAAAAACACAGATGAGCGAAGTTGATTCTCGACTGGAAGGACTTGTTCATATATCAGAACTTGCCTGGCAACTTATTGATAATCCACGAGAGATTGTAAAAGTTGGAGATGTTATTAAAGCCAAAGTTATAGGCATTGAAGAATCTCGAATATCCCTTTCTATAAAAGCACTTAAGAAAGATCCATGGGAAGAAGTAGAAGAGAAGTATAAAGTCGGAGAGGAAGTAGAGGGAAAAGTAGATAAAATAAATCCTTTCGGAGCTTTTGTATATCTCGATAGTAATATCCATGGACTAGCACATATAAGCGAATTCAAAGATGTGTATCCTGGAAAAATGATGGAAGAAGTTCTCTCTCCTGGACAAATGTACCGTTGGAAAATCCTTTCTATCGAAGCAAAAGATCATAGAATGGGACTCCTCCTTCTTAAAAAATAAAAACACTATATCAAAAAATCCGCTTATATTAAGCGGATTTTTTTATTTTTAGAGAAGAAAAGGTTATCGGAAGAGGTGTCTTTTGGAAAAAATCAAAGACTTTCTTCTAATTTTTCAATTAAGATTTGAAAGAGAATTCCGGATACAAGTATTGACAAAATACTTAAAATATGATATGTTAATTGGTTGTTTTATTTGAGAGAAGAAAAAATTGTTTTAAAGAAACTTCTCTTTTTCTCTATAAAATAGCCTTTTTGCCCTTAAAAGCAAAAAGATAATGTGTAATTATCACGTATGATATATACGTTTCGTTTTTTGTTTCTTCTTTGTTTTGTTATTGTTTCTGGTGGGCACGTTCAGGCACAAGAACAATCTTTCTCTACACAAAAAGACGCTCTTGAAAAACTTGGATATATTCCTGTACAAAACTTTTTTCAACAGCAAGATATAAAACAAAAAAGTGAAATACAAGAAAAACAAGAAGAAAAAGAAGTGGAAACATTATATGAAAAACGATTGGCTTACTGGAAAGAAAAACAAGCACATTACTGGAATGATCTTCCCCAAGAAGAATTTATTATTAATGCCAGTGCTTATACTTCAGCAGCTGATGAGTGTGGAAAATCTGATGGTATAACGGCTTCTGGTATTAAGGTTCAAGCAAATAGAACACTTGCTTGTCCCCCAGCCTATCCATTTGGAGTAAAAGTGTATATAGAAGGAATGGGTGTATATACATGTGAAGATAGAGGCGGTGCTATTAAAGGAAATAAATTTGATATTTATATGGAAACAAAAACAGAAGCATTTGCTTTTGGAAGAAGAGAGCTTATCGCTTACGTTATTGAGTAAATATCAAAAAGACCCCCTTTTACTCTGTATTCCAAAAAGTGGACACGATAAAAAATCGTTGTCCACTTTTTGTTTTGGTGTAAAAAATATCTCTTTGTGCCGCGGGCGAGACTCGAACTCGCACGAGTTTTTAATTCGAGGGATTTTAAGTCCCTTGCGTCTACCAATTTCGCCACCGCGGCATACTTTTTGAGGTCGCGCCCGGGATTGAACCGGGGTAGAGGGTTTTGCAGACCCTTGCCTAACCACTCGGCCACACGACCTAAGTAATGAGATACAAAAGGAGTATAGCTAAGATTAAGAAAGTGGTCAATGTAGAATTAGTCTTTATGAGAAAGTATAGATGTAATTTTTTTACAATCTTCGAAAAGAGTATCTTTTAGTGACCCATTATATAAAGCTGCTGCTGGATGATAAAGAGGTAGAAGAGGTAAATTTTCTAGTTTACCTAGAGAAATCGAAGTAATTTTTCCATGAAAAAGAGATATAGATGATTCTGGAATGAAATTTTTTAACGCATATCTTCCTAATGTGATGAGAAGCTCGGGTTGTATAAGAGAAATTTCTTTTTCAAGCCAAGAAGAACACATCCCAATTTCTTCAGGAGACGGGTCTCTATTTTCTGGTGGACGACATTTTACTATATTGGTGATAAATATATCAGAACGTTTTAAATGTACAGAAAGAAGAAGTTTATCGAGAAGTTTTCCTGAGGCACCAATAAAGGGTTCTCCTAAAAGATCTTCTTTTTTTCCAGGAGCCTCTCCAATAAATATAACTTTTGCATCAGACGGTCCTTTTCCTGGAATGACTTGTCGACATGTTTTTCTCAATTGACATCGACAACAAAGGATATTTTGCTGTTTCATTTGATTAAAAGTTTTTTCAGAAGGCATACTCCTATGAATAAGAAATGTTTTATTTAATTATCCAGCCATCGTCAGTATCTATAAGTTTACCATATAATTCAAAACCACTTGCAAGTGTGTGTCCTCCCCCACCAAGAGAGTGTGCTATTTTAGAAACATCAGTATTTTGCAAGGGTTCGGATCGAAAACTCCCCTTTATGGTTGTCGTGTCGTGTTGCGAAAGAATAAGAGCAAATTGAATACCAGGAACGGTTGCAAGCATATTAGCTACTTGAGAAATATCTTCTGAATTAGCATTACAAAAAGCTAAATCTTCCTCAGTTATGCCAGAAACAATCATTCCATTTGAAGAACAAATTCTCGCTTTTTCAAAGGCTCTCCCCCACAAACGAAGTGTGGAGATTTTTTTATTAGTAGATATACGAGAAATTATTTTTTCAAGAGGAGTTCCTTTGTTGAGAAGACAGGATGTTATGTAAAGTGTTTGTGGTGTTGTATTGGCATGCTGAAAATTTCCTGTATCACCAAGTATTCCCGTAAGAAGTGCGGTTGCTATTTTTTTTGTGAGAGGAATAGTATTTTGAATGAAAAATGCACCAAGAATTTCACAGGTTGAAGAAAATGTTTCATCAACAATACACACATCAGCTGAAAAATTTGTATCAGGATGATGATCTATGATAATAACAATACATTTTTCTGTATCTATTTTTTTGATTATTGAAGGGCTCAGACATCTATCTGCAGAATCACATGCAATAATAACTTCAAAAGAAGAATAATCGATATCTTCTTGTGGAGTAAGCACAAAATCCTTAAAAAGTAAAGAAAAATTTTTTGGAAGAGAGTCTTTACATGTGACAACCACCTTTTTATTCAAACTTTTTAAATAAAAGAAAAGTGAAGAGGTTGCCCCAAGGGTATCGGCGTCTGGATTGGGATGTGCAATAAGTAAAAAAGAGCTCGTTTCTGCTATTATATGAGAAAAAATACGAAATTCTTTTCGAAGATTTTTAGGCAAGAGGAGCTTTTTTGATGGGAGATTCGTCATACGAAGAGAGTCTTTCTTTTCGAATATCATTAAGAAGGTGTTCTACTGTATCAGCTTTCCTTTCTGTAGAATCAGGAAAAAGTTGTAATTTCGGAACAATTCGTAAAGCAGAGTGGGTAAAAAGTATTTTTTGTAAGCGCGGGAGACTTTTTCTTATACGAGTAAGAACTGAGCCAGTTTTGCTTTCTGGATAAATACTTAAGAATATGCTAGAGTAACGAAAATCTGAAGAAGTGTCAACTTTAGTAACGGTGCAAAAAATATCAAGCGGGAGATCAATTTCTTTTTTTAAGAGGCTTGAAAAAGATTTTTGAATAAAGGTATTCATTTTATCTAGTCGTTGTGCTGACATAATAAATATATATTTTTGAAAAAATAAAAATCTACATAAACAGGCTATTTTTATTGTAAATAAGCTGTTTTGTGCCCTTGGCAAGAATTGAACTTACATTTAGTCGTTAGGAGTGACTCGTTCTATCCATTGAACTACAAGGGCATTATAATTAATTAGAGATATAAAAATTCTATGGTGGAGATAAAGGGAAT
>JAGYLL010000018.1 GCA_018401135.1 Candidatus Moraniibacteriota bacterium
AAATTATCATGCTTTTTCTTCTCTTCTCTTGACATACAGTTTATTATTGCGTACACTTTCTTTTATAGAAGTATATACTTCTTTACTGTAATAGTATTCATTTTTTTTGGCAATATGGCACATAGAAAAGCAGGAGGATCGACACGTTTAGGTCGAGATTCCATATCAAAGCGACTAGGGGTAAAAATTTATGGTGGGCAAAATGCAAAAGCTGGTGAAATTATCGTTCGCCAAAGAGGAACAAAATTTCATCCTGGTATAAATGTTTTGCGTGGTGAAGATGATACTCTATATGCAAAAGTAGGCGGAACAGTGCGATTTCTCAAAAAGAAAGTTATAAATTACACAGGAAAACTTGTTCCACGTCAGTTTGTTCATATAGATAGAGAGGTAGAAAAAACCACTAAATAATTTCCTTTTTCCTTGAAGCAAAAGACATCTTTTTATAAAAAGGTGTCTTTTATATACTCACTCTATTTTTTCCAAAAAAGATTGAAAGCTTTTACGCCTTCAATCTTTTTTTATCGAAAACTCCTTATGCTCTATTCTTCTATTTTTTTATCTTTTTTCTTAGAATTTTTCATACCATTTACTCTCGTTGTTTTCGAAATCATATCTCCAAGAGAAACTTTTTTAATCTCTTCTTTTTCTTGAGACTCAATCGTATTTGCTTTTGGACTGAGAAAAGAAAGAAGCATATCCATTTTTGCATGCAAAGAATCGAGCTGTTTTTTGATACTTACCATATTCTCATTTTCAATACTTGGTGTAAATGAATGAGTTGGTGGTGATGTTTCTTTAGAGAAAAAACTTTCTCGTCCACGATCATCTTTCCTCTCACGATTCCCCCATCCCCGATCTTCTCTTCGTCCCCGATCATTCCTTTCGTATCGTCGATCATCTCTTCCTCCACGATCTTGTGATTTTGAACCGAAACAATCACTACAATATACAGGCTTTTCTCCTGTTGGACGAAAAGGAACCTCACATGATTTGTGACAAGCCGAACAAACAGATCGATGCATTTCTCTTGGTCCGCTATCTCTACCACTCCCGCGACCAAAATCATTTCTTCTCTCTCCAAACCCCCTACTCCTTTGACCAAAACTTGACCTTCCAGAATTTCCTTCAAAGCCACCTCTCCGTTTTTCGCCAAAACTTCTTGACTTCTTATAATCACCCATAAAAAAATATTACTCTATCATTAAATATATTCTTTTTAAAGAATACCACAAAACAAGAAAAAAAGCAAATATTTTCCAATTAACAAATTTAACTACTTCTCATGAAGAATTTTCTCATGCACTAATACAAACCAAGAAGTCTCTTTGTCACTTTTTGGAGCTTTGTGCGATGAGAGATTCTCTTGAGCTTCAATATCAAAAGAATCTTCTAGAATAGTAATTGTTCCTCGATAATCGGTTTTAACGAATTATTTGAGAGGTGAAGGTTGTGATTATAGAATAAAATCTCAAAAAAAAATTTACAAGAATAACTTGAGTTTAACAAAATTTTTTTCCTTCAAAATGATAATTTTAACTGTTTCCATAAAAAGATACTGTCTATTTCACTCACCTCTAAATCAAAATAAAAAAGTCGCTTTCATTGAAGCGACATCCATGTCTTTGACAAATACCTCCTTA
The DNA here is from genome assembly GCA_018401135.1 of Candidatus Moraniibacteriota bacterium. Taxonomy (GTDB): domain Bacteria; phylum Patescibacteriota; class Minisyncoccia; order Moranbacterales; genus M50B92. The sequence goes on from JAGYLL010000018.1 coordinate 1,644, forward strand.
GAAGAGAACAATCATCAAGATCAGAACAAGAGCAAGAACAAGAACTTCTTTCCAAAATTCCATAAATATATACCTCTTTTGTTGAATCGGCATACTTAGTAAACACGTTTTTCATAAAAAAGTAAAGGTATTTTTTCTGAAAAAGAGGAGATATTTTTTCTATTCTATACGATTTTTTTCTTTTTTCCTCTCCCAAAGAAAAAGTGGGACACCGAAAAGACTTACTATCATTTGAATGAATCGACTCACGAGAGCAACCGTTACAGAAATTTCTGGAGCTATTCCCAAGTATCCGAAGAAAATAAAATACGCCCACTCTTTCACTCCTATATTATTAATACTCAGAGGAATAGCAGCTATAATATTGATGAAAAAAATAACACTCAAAAAATCAATCAGTTCAAAAGAAACGCCAAATGCTCTGAAAAGTATGAAATTGGCAAGTCCAATACCAATAAGAGAAAAAAGAGATCCTAAGAGAAAGGTTTTTATAGTAAGCGTCCTCTCGTGAAATTTCTCCATAGAAATAGCTATGTTTTTTGCTTTTTTGGGAAAAAATGCAAACAAAAGTGCGAAAAATGACCACTTTTTCCCAGGAAGGAAAAAAACTTGAGCCACCACGCCAACAAAAGCTCCCATAAGCACTATCGTCCAGAAAAAATGTTCAAAAACATTAGGAAGAACAAACAAAGAAAAGAGAACGGCGAGAATTGCCATAGAAACAAGTCCTGTGTACCTATCAAATAAAACACTTGCTATAGCATCTCCTCTATTGTCGTTTTTCTTCCCCAAAGAGAAAGCTCGGTAGGTATCTCCTCCAACAATGGAAGGGAAAAAATTATTCACAAACGTTCCTGCCAAATACCATTGAAAATATCGACCGAAAGAAAAAGTAAAACCGAGAAAATCTGCTAATTGTTTCCATTTATACGAAGAAATTCCTATGCCCGCAATAAGTAAACAAGTGTAGAGAGCGAGAAATCCAAAGTTAACTGAACGAATGAGTTCCCACGATTCATTCCAATCGATCATATGAAAAAGCACCAAGATCAAACCAATGGAGACAAATGACTTGAAAAGAGTTTTTATATACTTACTCTTTATTTTTTGAAACACTTTGTGCATATCTATTTTTATACTCTAAGGCAACTGAAGACCAACTCAATGCTTGTGCCATACGACGACTCTCTCTCCCCATTTTCGTACAGAGTTTTTTATCTTGTATAAAAAACTCTAATTTTTCGGCAATATCTTCGGTATCCCGAAATCGTACAAGAAAGCCATTTTTTCCCTCTTGTATCAACTCTTGAGCACCTCCTGTCGGCGTCATAATAATAGGAAGTCCTGAAGCCATAGCTTCGAGCATACTATTACTCATACCTTCATTGAGAGAAGGAAAAAGAAAAATATCTGAAGATTGTTGAAGTTTCAAAAGACTACTATGATCATATTCTCCAAAGAAAGTAATTTTTTTTGTAAGACCTAATTGTTCAACGTGTTTTTTTAATTCTTCTTTTGCATTACCGTCTCCCCCAGCAATAATCATACGAATATGTTTGTATTTTTGAGAAATTTTTGAGAAAGCTTCGATGGCATAAATAAATCCTTTCCTCTTTGTCAGTCGTGAAGCACAAAGAATCGTAAGGATTTTTGAATTTCGTTTTCCCTCATCAGGACAAAAGAAGTCTGTGTCTACTCCATTATAGATCACCTCTATATTTTGATCAGGTTTTGTTTTTAGTGCTAGTTGCTTTAATCCTTCACTGTTAGAAATGACATATCGTGCATACTTCCATACCAAACGAACTATCGGACGAAGAAATACATAGAGAAACGTAAATCGTTCAGCATATCCAGGAACATCCGCCCCCCTAAGAGATACTATATAGGGAATACGAAATTCCCACGAAAGAAACATAGCCAAAACACCACAAGGAACAGAAAAAAAGCTATGGATAGCATCATAAGATTTTTCCTTTTTCAGTTGATTTCGAGCAAAAAAATAAGCTCTCCAAGAATACACAAGGAGATCTCTTATTGATTGTTTTTGGGGATTCTTGCCATTTTTTCCTATAGGAAGACGGAAAATTCCAACATTCCCATTCACCCGCGATTCCACAAATTCTGCATCAATTGCAGAAGTAATAAGATCTACAGAAAGATCTTCGTGTTTGGCATATTCTTGTAAAAGATATTTTGTCGCATTCCCAGCTCCACCACCAAGAGGTGGGTATTCATAATTAAGAAAAAGAATTTTCATGAGTAGGTATCTATAAGATAAATCTATACAAACACATCATCTCTACTTCTTTATCGATTCCCCTCTTCCAATACCATAGTATGTATATCCAATTTCTTTCATATCGTGTGGATCATAGAGGTTTCTTCCATCAAAAATAACTTTTTCTGAAAGGATTTCTCCTATAGTATCAAAATCTGGACTACGAAATACTTCCCATTCTGTGACAATAACCAAAGCATCACTACCTTTAAGAACGTCGTACATATCTTTACAAAATATCAAATCCTTTCGCTTGCCATAAATACGCTCTGTTTCCTCCATAGCCTGTGGATCATACACTCGAACAGTTACTCCAACTTCCCATAAAGCCTCCAAAAGAACACGGCTTGATGCCTCACGCATATCATCCGTATTAGCCTTAAAAGAAAGTCCCCACAATGCCAAAGTTTTTCCTTTAAGCTTCTTACCAAAATAATGAGAAATCTTAGTAAAGAGGACTTTTTTCTGATCATCATTAACATCCTCTACTGCCTGAAGGATACGCATAATTTTGCCATAATCTTTGGCTGTTTTCGTTAGAGCCTTCACATCTTTAGGAAAGCAAGATCCACCATATCCAGGTCCTGGAAAAAGAAAATGATGTCCAATACGAGGATCTGCACCCATACCTCTTCGAACATTCTCGATATCTGCTCCAAGCTCTTCGGCCAAAAGAGCAAGGTCATTCATAAAGCTAATTTTGGTCGCAAGCATTGCATTAGAAGCATACTTCGTAAGCTCAGCGCTTTTTATATCCATTTCTATAAGACGATCATGACTGCGATTGAATGGTGCATAAAGATCTCGCAAAAGTTCTCTTGCTTTTTCGCTATCTGTTCCCACAACTATACGATCTGGTTGTTTGAAATCAGCAACGGCACGACCTTCTGCCATAAATTCAGGATTGGAAACAACATCAAATTCAAGATTTACTCCACGAGAATCGAGAGCTTTTTTTATTTCAGAACGAACCCTTTCGGCAGTTCCTACAGGAACAGTAGATTTATCTGCTATCACTTTATACTCTTTCATATGCTCTCCAATACTTTTGGCAACAGAAAGAACATAACGCAGATCAGCACTCCCATCTTCATCTGGCGGAGTTCCTACAGCGATAAAAAGAATGCATCCATGAGAAACTGCTTTTTCGTACTCTGTTGTAAATTCCAATCTCCCCTCTTTTACATTTTTAAGAACGAGGGGTTCAAGCCCTGGTTCATAAAGAGGCATTTCGCCACGATCGAGCATTTCAATTTTTCGTGCATCCGTATCAAGACACACAACATTATTACCTACTTCTGCAAGTGCTGCCGCCATAGGAAGCCCCACAAATCCTGTTCCAATAATCGTGATATTCATATATATGAAAATTTTTAATTTTATATCCTAACTTTTTTCATTTTAGAACAAAACTACAAAAAAAACTATATTGACAAGTAAGCAAAAAATGTTCTAACAATTTTTACTACTTCTTTCCAAAAAGTATCTCTTTTGTTTTTTTATTTCTCTATTATTTCTTTTATAGAGTAATTCATTCTTTCATGATTTTTGTAGTAAATTTTGGTCACAATATCAGAAAGAAGGCCGAAAATAAAAAATTGTACTCCGATCATAATAAGAAAAATACCCATAAGAGGCCATATTTTTTCTGAAAGTTGTGCACCAAAAAAGAGTTTTTCTATAATCATCCACAAAAGTAAAATCTTTCCTATCATCATCAAAAGAATGCCGATTCCTCCAAATATATGAACGGGTCGATGCGAATATCTATTCCAAAACCAAATTGAAATCATATCCACAAAACCTTTTAGTCCTCTTTTCCAATTATATTTAGTCACCCCTTGTGTTCTTGGGTGATGACTTACCTTCACTTCTCCAACACGAAAACCCTGAATCTCCAAAAGAGCTGGAATAAATCGATGCATCTCTCCATAGAGATCTAGGTGCTCAAAACATTCTCTTTTGTATGCTTTAAGAGAACACCCAGAATCATGAATTTCATCATGAAGAAGAATTTTTCGCAAAAGATTCGCTCCGCGAGAAAATATTTTTTTACTTATTGAATCCTTCCTTTTATGTCTCCAGCCAGAAACAACATCGTATCCTTCTTTTTCCATTTTTTCTAAAAGAAGGGGTATGTCAGAAGGATCATTTTGTAAATCTCCATCCATAGTAACAATAATCTCTCCTTTTGCATGCTTAAATCCAGCATCAAAGGCGGCTGTTTGACCAAAATTTCTCCGAAACTCTATGAGAGTGAGTGGGGAGAGCTTTTTAGCTTCTTCTAAAGTTTTATCTTTTGAGCCATCGTTAATAAAAAGTATCTCGTAGGGCTTTTGTAGTTTATTACAAGCAAGAACAATCTTTTGATGAAGACGCGCTACATTTCCTTCTTCATTAAAGAGAGGAACAACAACCGATATAAACGGGACAATCTTACCTTGTTTTTTTTCCATAAAATATATTTATATTAAAAGTATACGCCTCTCTTTTCAAAGAATCAAGTTTTTACCCTCTCATTTACTCTAAAAATACTCCTCTTCTCTTGTTTCTTTTTTTCTGCTATACTTTACTTTATATATATTATATGGAAATATTACCACAAACAAATAGTACTCTTTCTTCCGAAGAAACAAAAATTCCCAAAGAAATTTCTTGGGAGACAAAATCATCCACTTCAGGCAAAAAAAATAAGAAACTCCTTGCTTTTTTAAGTTTACTTCTTTTTTTTATTATTCTCTATGCACTTTTAACAGAAAGTCCTATAATGGCAATAACTTTTATACTTATTGGTGTTATGGTGTATATAAATCTCAATAAAGAATCTGCATCTACACATTTTTTACTCGATACTGAAGGTATTCATATTGGACGTGAACTCTATCCTTATGAAAATATATATTCTTTTTGGATTTTTTATGAACCAGAAAAAAGAAAACTTCTCAGCTTACACACTAATGGAGATCTCACTCCCTATGTACATATCCCTCTAGGAGATGAAGATCCTCTTATTATACGAAAATTGCTTTTACAGTTCCTTTTAGAAGAAAAACATCCTATTCGTCTAATTGACATTATTGAAGAATATCTCTAAGGTAGTTTTATGTCTTCGTAGCTCAGTGGATAGAGCGTCTGGTTGCGGTCCAGAAGGTCGCAGGTTCGATTCCTGCCGAGGACACCATTTCTTATTACAATTTTCCCCGTATTATCTGTCTCTCTTTTCTTATACAAAAAAACTCTTATCATAGAGACATTCTCAAAAAGAGATACATCAAAATTTATTTATTTTACCTCTAGTACAACACGAGAATCCAAAGAAGAAACTCGAGAAAAGAGCCACGCTGGTTCAGCAGGTTTTCTTTCTATAAATATTTCTCGTACTCCATCATACTTTTCTAAAATAAGATTAATTTCAGGCTTTGTTTTACCAAGAACATCTTTTTTGAAATTCTCCTCTTCTAAGATAAATCGCCCCTTTAGCGTAGAGAATGTTTTGAGCTGTAATGACTCTTTCTCAAAATCAGGAGTTGCTTTTCCATATTGTATATCTATTTTTTCTAAAAGCCATTGTTCACTCTTGAAATCTTTTCCCGTTTCAGATAATGTTGCAAATAACTTCTTTTTTATAAACCCCTCTAAAGCGCTTTTTTCCCAACTCATAACACGAGCTCTCACCACAACAGAATATTCAAACTTTTCTGCAACTGATCCGACACCTGGAAAAGCATCGGCGTTTTCCAGAACAATATCCCATGTGTCTTCAATTAAAATCCAATCACTACTCAATGCAGATGAAATTTTTTCTTGTGCGTTTTGTTTTGCTATTTGCACTATTTTTTCTCGAGCAATTTCTATGTCTTTTTCAGTAACTACAGAAATCTCTGATGAATTTCCTCCACCACCAATGAAAGCTTCTTGGGACTCTGCATAGAAAGCTTCGTATTTCGGAGATCCTTCAAAGCCAGGTATGGTAAAGCGAGATATTCCAATATTATACACCTCTCCAGCTTCATCTGCTTTTACCTCAACTTTAATCTCTCCAGGAACATCAACACCGTTTTCATTCTTCTTTCCAGGAACGATGACACTTTTTGTTAGTCGATATACTTTTTTATCTTCAGAAAGAAGTCTCGTGGTCGCAACAAGAGGCTGAGGATCTTGACTAAATGTATTATAAATAGTGACCGTTCCTGTAGCACGTCGCGTATCAGAAGTTTCTTTTCCTGTAGAAGAAAATGTTTCTGTAAAGGTTATATTTTCAGTAAAAATTTTTAATGAGAGAGAGTCATCATCTCCAGAAGAAGATGCATTAACTTCTATATCTCCCTCCGTTTCTACCGTTTCCATAACTACCGTAATGGTTGCCTGTGGAAGATATTTTAAAAACAAAAAAGAAGAAAAAAGTATCCCTCCAAAAAAAAGTATCGTCAGAAAAATAGTGCGGAAAGGGAATCTATAAAATGTTTTTATTTTCTGCACATCTTCATGAGGAAAAGCATTGGAAACTTCTTCATAAGCAGAAGATTGAGAAGTGATTGTGTCTTCCAACAAGACTCTTTTACGTTCTAAAGAAGCTCTTTGTCTATATGTCTCGTATGCTTTTTCATCTTTTATTTCTTTCTTTGGAACTTTTTTCTTTTCGAATGCTAATTCATCTTTTTCTCTATATATTTCTTTTTGCTCATTTCTCTCATTTCTTCTTATCTCTACTTCTTCATAAGTCTTAGAGCGAATACCGTCTGTTATTGGACGAGGTCTCGTTTTTTCTGGATATGGATTTTTTTTGAGTTGCGTAGGATAAAGATGTTCTTCTTTTTGTTTTTCTTGAAAAATACCTTTTTCTTCTTTCTGTTGTATTTCCAAATGAAAATCTTGTTTTTCTCTACGAATTTCTCTATGTGAAATAAAATCTTCTTGATTTTCTTGTATGGTTTCAATATACGTTTTAGGATACACTTCTATACCCGCTCGTTTAGCGCTAGCACTTCCCCTCTCATCTTGAGTGACAATAACAAATCGCTTCTCAACAGCATCGAGTTCTTTTTTTAGTAACTGCATATTAATAAGGCTTTCTAATATGAAAGCGCGTTGAGGAATAACGAGTACAAGATCGTTTTCTGGAAAACGACGAAGACGACTTATAAGCGACGTTACTTCCTCTTCAGGACTAATGTAAATAATATTTGCCATATTTAAATATCAATCTCTTTAGCTGTTCTTCGTAAAATATTAGAAAGGGTTCTCTCTTCAGAAAATGCTTCAATTATATTATTTGCCAATGCCAATGGAGTCACATCTTGAGATGAAACAAGTTCTTTTGTTTCATCTTCTATAAGAGAAATGTCTTGTGGCATAAGGTATTTGATTTCAACATTTGAAGGAAAAAAAAGTGATTGTTTCCATTCTTCATCATTAAGAATTTGAAACATTTCTGATAAAGCTGTCCCTCCTCCACACAAGAATATTTTTCCAGGCAAAACATCATTTTTAAAAAATTCCGAAAGAGCGAGTTCTAGGCCTCCCAACCAAATACCGACATCTTCTCGTAAAATAGAAGCGACATCTTCAAGATTTATTTTTGGATGCTTCCATGTTGTATCTCCAAAAACATGTGCCAATTTAGCTTTTTCAGCCTCATCAAAGCTTATATGTAATTCTTGTGCAATATGTTTTGTAAAAGAATGTCCACCGATAGCATACATTTTTGTTCCATCAAGACCTCCATTTCTTACTACAGCAATATCAGTTGTTCCTCCCCCAACATCTATAAAAATAGCATTAAAATCTCGATCATCCTCTATTGCCAAAACACGAGAAACAGCAAAAGGTTCAGCAATGATATTTGATGAAGGAATATCTAATTCATCAGCAATGGTCCCAAGCGCTCCTAAATGTATAAGAGGAGCGTAGGCATTAAAAATGCTTATAGAAACATTTGTTCCCTGAAATCCTATCGGGTTCGTTACCTTATATCCGTCTATGCGCATACTTACAATAGCAGCATTAACAAATTTTATTTGAATAGAATTTTGTCCTGTTTCCCACTCTATTTGACTTCTAATACGCTCTTTTGCTTTTTCTTGGACTTGGTGCATAATTTCACACATTTCTGCAGCATCAATTTTAGTATCTGAACGAATTCTTTGATAATGTACTGTGGTCGTTGTACCTTTGACCAATTCTCCCGCAACACCCATTATAGCTTTTTCTATATATTTGGTTTTTGATTTTTTCATAGCAATATCAAGTGCTATCCTGCATGTGGCGATAACCCCTTCGATATTAGCAACTCCCCCACCCAACATATTACCAGGTTTTTGTTTTTGTTTACCAACACCTATAACAAAACCTTTTTTTGCTTTTTTATCAGCACGAAAAATAAGAGCTTTAACAACATCTGTCCCTATATCAAGAGCGAGATAATGTTCTTGATCAGATTTTCCTCGAAATAAATTGCTCAATGTATTCATATACTCATACTACTACAAAAAACTTTTTTTCACCATAAAAATTTTAGAGCTCTTCATTTTTATTTTCCCCTAAACTTTCTATATCTTTCAAAAAAAGTAATCCCTCTTTAGCTCCATAGAATTTAATAACATTTGTAGCATTAAATATTCCCCATCCAAGAGCCGTTTTTGTACTTTTTCCATAAAGAATAGCGCTGAGAAATCCGCTCGTAAAAGAATCTCCTGCACCTGTGGAATCCTTAACACTATCAACATTCTTTCCTTCCTGACGAAAAACAGAATCAAAACTCCTATCATACACCCATGCGCCACGAGAACCATCCGTAATCACCACAAATCGAGACCTACCACTTCGAGCAATACTTGATGCAAGATATTCTTCGCTTTGTAATCTTTCATTATCAAATACTAGAGAGCGTCCCTCTTTATCACTATTTAAGAGAGAAAAAAGCTCCATAGCCTCGTCTTTATTGAGAAAAACTCCCTCACTCTTCAAACAAGTCTCCCATACAACCAAAGCATCATTTTCTATATTATTATGACTAGGATTATAATATACTGGACAATTATTTTCTTTCGCGTACTGAAAAATTTCTGTTATTCCCTTTTTCCAATCCCCATAAAGTCCACCCAAAAAAATAGGAATTTCAAGAGAAAACATCTCTCGGGAAAATTCTATATGTTCATTGGCATCTCTATTATAAAATATAGTTCGCTCTCCTGTTTTTTTATCTATAACAATTATACCAATGTCCGTTTTATATTCTTTTTTCCTTAAAACCATAGAAATATCCACACCTTCTTTTGCAACCTCTTTGAGCAAAGATTCGCCCAAACCATCTTCACCGAGTGTTGCAACTAATGAGGGGTGGTGTCCCAATCGAGCCAATCCTTGTGCAACATTCACTGCACATCCACCAGGAGCATCATAGCGATCAACTGCTCGATACTTTGCACCTATTTCAAATACCATTTTTTGTTTTGAAAGAGTGTCCTCAGGGGTGTCAAGAAGAGAAATATTTTCATAAGGGAAAAAAATATCCAAAGAAAGTGAACCTAAACAAATAATTTTTTTTGACATAATTTTATATCTATTTTCTCTTTAGTAAAAATCTATCTCCTCAATCATCTTTATATTTTTCTTATTCGAGCAAGCACAAAACGTTGATCAAAACCCTTCAAACCACATTGCCTCACAGAAAGACCCTCGCAATCATTCATATCTTCTATAAGCCCCCCATTTTTGCTAATAGATTCCAAATCAGCAACGAGAATGATCGACACAGCTCTTAACTCTGATGGAATTTCTTGTCGCAAACCTTTTCTTGTTTCAAAATAATCACTTGTCCAATAATATTCAGGCTTAATTTCTCCTTCTTGTGTGGGTTGAGTTACTCGAAAAAATAAAACTTTTTGAGGATCAATCTTATTTTTCTCCAAGACCTCTATGTTAAGCTCACGACCATTTTCCTCAGAACGTTTTCTTCCATCCGAATGCTGTGTTTCAGGTATCTTTCTATATTCTCCAAAAATTTTGTCTTCTCTTGAGAAAGAAATGAGGAAAATCTATTCGAATGTATAATATATTCTTTTATAGCATCTTCTGATTGTGTCTCAAAAAGTGCTTGTGCTAAATCTTTATCTTCGAAAACTTCTATAATCATAGGATGAAGATTTTCTTCTGTTTCCTTCATAATCTTAGCAATAATCCCCCTTATTTTTTGAAGAAACCCCTGTTTATTTTCAGAATTATTTTTCAAAAATTGTGCATCAAGATTCATAAAGATCTTTATTTCAAAAAATTCTTCTCTCCCGCATAAAGAGCGCGCTCTCCCAGCACCTCTTCGATAACAAGGAGCCGATTATATTTTGCCAAACGCTCACCTCGACACGTTGCACCACTTTTTATTTGTCCTGCACTCGTTGCTACAGCAAGATCAGCGATAAAATCATCGGTTGTTTCTCCACTTCTATGGCTTATATATACCGTATATCCTGCATTTTTTGCAATTTTTATTGCTTTGAGAGTTTCTGTTATCGTTCCTATCTGATTAACTTTGATCAATACTGCATTAGCAACTCCATCTTCAATTCCTCGTGTTATAATTTCAGGATTTGTACAAAAAAGATCATCTCCAACAAGTTGAATTTTTCCACCCAAACGCAAAGTAATCTCTTTCCATCCCTCCCAATCTTTTTCTCCAAGAGCATCTTCTATAGACACAATGGGATAATCACGAACCCATCGCTCCCACATCGCAATCATCTCCAGAGAGGTTTTTTTCTCTTTCGTCGATTTCCAAAACTCGTAGACACCGTCTCTCCATAATTCACTTACAGCAGGGTCAAGTCCAATAGCAATATCTTTTCCAGGAATATACCCTGCTTTCTCAATAGCCTCTACCATAATTTCTACCGCTTCTTCATTAGAAGAAAGATTTGGAGCAAAACCACCTTCATCGCCAACGCCCGTGGTATGTCCCCGTTTTTTCAAAAGTGATTTCAACGTCTGATACGTTTCACTTCCCATTTGCATTGCTTCTTTGAAACTTTTTGCTCCAATAGGATTAAATTTGAATTCCTGAAAATCGATTTTATTATCTGCGTGTGCACCACCATTTATACTATTAAAACATGGCGTTGGAAGAAGTGTTGCTTCTTCACCTCCTAAATATTTGAAAAGTTCTTGTTTACGAGATAGCGCTTCAGCACGAGCAACTGCCATAGAAATCCCCAAGAGAGCATTTGCTCCGAGACGAGCTTTGTTTGGCGTCCCGTCTTCATCAATCATTATGCGATCTATCTTTTCTTGTTCACTTGCATCTATTCCTTTGAGTTTTGGGAAAAGAGTAGTATTAACATGAGAGACGGCCTTGAGAACACCCTTTCCTCCATAACGAGTTGCGTCATCATCTCGAAGCTCTACAGCTTCACGTTCTCCTGTAGATGCTCCAGAGGGAACACCTGCCGCTGCACGCACGTCATCTTCAAGAGTTACCACAACCTCTACTGTAGGATTTCCTCGTGAATCAAGAATTTCTCTTGCATATATATTTGAAATTTTTGCCATATAGTTTTAGTATCTTTTTTTAATTATCTACTTTTTTATCATTTTTCTAGAGCCTCCAATCCTGGCATACGATTCCCCGTTACATATTCTAGCATAGCACCTCCCCCAGTAGAAATAAATGAAATAGTGCGAAGAAGTGACATATCTTCCAATACTTCAATAGACTCTCCTCCCCCAATAATACTAAAGGCTGAACTCTTTCCAATGGCTCTAGCAATTTCAAATGTTCCTTGAGAATATCGTGGGTCTTCAAACATGCCCAATGGTCCATTCCAAACAATCGTTTGAGCTTTTTGTATTTCTGCAATAAAATTTTCCCGAGTTTTTTCTCCTATATCGAATCGATCTCCTTCAAAATCTACAGGAAGAATAACATTTACTGGGAGATCTACTTTATTATCCAATGCTTCATTGGCAACTCGACCTCCTACAAGAACAACATCAAAATTTTTAGAAAATACTTGAATAAGAGGAAGCTTTGTTTCAATTTTCGATCCCCCTACAATAGCAACTGATGGAGATTCTACACCAGAACAAATACGTGAAAGAACCTCAATTTCTTTCTGAAGATATAATCCCGCATAGGAAGGAATGTGTTTTGTTATGCCTACCGTAGAACTATGTGCTCTATGACAAACACTAAAGGCATCGTTTACAAATATATCAAAAGGTTCAGCGAGTACTTGTGAAAAAGTATCGTCATTTTTTTCTTCTTCTTTGTGAAATCGTACGTTTTCTAAAAGAAAGATGCTTCCCTTTTCTGCATGAACAATTGCATTTTTCACCCGATCCCCCACAGATTCTCCCACAAAAAAAACTTCTACACAAAGAATTCTTCGTATATCATCTGCAATATGAGCAAGAGAGTCATTTCCACTATATTTCCCCTCAGGTCGTCCCAAGTGAGAGAGGAGAGAAATCGTTCGAGCTCCTTGATTCAAAAGATATTGAATGGTTTCTTGTGCTGATTCCATTTTATATTTTTGACGGACATCTCCCTCTCGAAGATTTACATTAAAATCGACACGAACCAAAATATTTTTATCAGCAATATCTGCTTGTTGTATATTTTTCATACAGATTTTTCTTTCAAATTTTTGTATTTTTTCTTATATACCATAACCCTTTATTGCAACATTCCTATAGTCCATACAGTCAAAACTGTCACGATACTCCCGGCAATAAACAGGCCCAAAGCAAGAAGCTTCAATGCTTGCCAATAAGGAATTTTAAAAATAGAAGCCGCAACAGCACCACTAAAAGCACCTGTCATAGGGAGAGGAATGGCGACAAAAATAATTAAAGCAAGACTTCCCCATGTTCTAAATTTTTTCGTATTCTTTGTTTTAATTCTCTCAATATAATGGTGCCAGAAATCAGAAAGTCTTGTGTTATGACTCACAAGATACGTAATGGTCGACTCCCCAATAAAAAGAACTACGGCACCCAAAAAAAGATTTCCCAAAAAAGAAAAGAAAAAAGCCCATCCCCATGACAAACCAAAAACAGTTATTGCCACAGGAATGGATGCTCGCAATTCTGTAATTGGTATCATAGCCATAAGAAAAGTAGCCCATTCTGGAGGAAAAGAACTTGCCCAAGCAATAATAATCTCTTTTAATTCATGCATACACTTTTATTTATTCTCTATACACTCCCTCAATCGTTTGGCAGCAACTTCAGGTTCAAGTGAAGAAATTTCTACTCCTGTAGAAAGCTCAAAACCAGCCCAAATCGACATTTTTGGCAAAATTTCAAAATGCCAATGAAAATGAGAATACTCTTTTCCATCACAAGGAGATGTGTGAAGATAAAAATTATAATCAGGATTGTCAAGTGCCTTATCCAAAGCGCCTAAAGCTCTTTTTATAGCCCATGCAAGAGAAATCTTTTGCTTATTTGTTATACGCTCAAAATAAGGACTGTGTTCTTTGGGAAGAATCCACATTTCAAAAGCTGATCGAGAAGCATACGGTGTAATAACTATACACTCTTCATTTTCAAAAACTACGCGAGTCTTTTGTTCTCGCTCATACTCAACCATAGAGCAAAAAACACATCGTTTCGTACTTTTTTTGTATCGCTCAGCACCATCTAATTCTAACTGTACATAGGGAGAAATGATGGGTACAGCAAATATTTGTGAATGGGGATGATGTATGGATGCTCCAGCACTTTTTCCATGATTATGAATAATGCTTATATAGCGAATACTTTTTTTATTCATTATATTGATATAGCGATCTTGATACGCATCCAAAATCTCAGCTATCATCGTAGCATCCATAAGAGCAAGATGTGTGTAGTGATCTCGAGGCACTACTAATTCGTGATACCCTGTTCCTGTCATAGCAAAATAAGGACCTTCTTCTATAAATCGTGGCCTTTTTCCTCTTTCTATAGCAGGATAGAGATTAGGAAAAACTCTTAGAGTCCATTCGCCATCAGCTTTTTTATAAATAAGTGTATCCTCTTTTTGACCACTCGCCTCAGGATTTTCGAAAGGACAAGCATCGAGGGAGTCACTTAAAACTGTTTCTTTTTTTACAATAAAATCTTCAGGTCGCCTAGCTCTTTTTGTAGCAATAACAACCCAATCCCCCGTAACGATATCTTGTCGTAACTGAGAGGTTTCTTCAGAAGATATTTGCGGTGTTAATGTCATATTTTTTTGTTTTTTAAATAATGATATATAAATAAAAAGGATGTTATTTTTTTTGAAAAAATTCTTTTATGCGATATTGTCCCATACAAAATCTCCAACGAGTTTTCAAAAGATCTATCAATACCTGTATAAATCCATTGGGACCGAAGAGGGAAACAGTACTCCCTTCTTCGTTAAGCCACCTGACAGGAAGTTGCTTAATACGAAAATGAAGTTTGCGTGCCAAAGCCAGAAGTTCAAAATCAAAGCCAAATCGAGAAACTTTCATACGACGAGCAATTTCTTGAGAAGCATCTGCCGAAAGAAGTTTGAATCCGCACTGTGTATCTGGAAAAGACCAAAGTCCTAAAGTTATTCGTATGAGATAATTTCCTATATCACCCATAATTTCTCTATGCCTTGGTTGACGTATTTGAACAAAAGACCCCTCGATATCACGAGATCCTATAATAATTTCATTTTCTTTTTTTTCAATTTCTGGCAAAAACACATCCAGATGATCTATAGAAGTAGATCCATCAGCGTCCATAAACAAGCGGAACTTTCCTTTTGCTTCAAGAAGGCCTTGTTTTACAACGTAACCTTTTCCATTATTTTCTTCATTTTCAATAATTCGAAGGTTATGTACCTGTGATCCATAATTTCTCGCTATCTCAGCAGTATTATCAGGAGAACCATCCACAACAACAAGAATTTCATAGGTATATTCTTTTTTGGAAAGATATTCCTCTATTTCCAAAAGTGTTCTCCCTATACGTTCTTTCTCTTTATATGCCGGGATTATAATTGAAAGATATGGTTGTTCATTCATAAAAATATTCTATTATTTTCTAGTATATCATCTAACAAAAACTTTGGCTAGAGACTGTATAGTTAACAGTAAGAGGTAACATTTGCTATTTTGTAACCAAAATCACTCCCCACCCCTCCCAACCGCTTAGCGCATTCATACTCTACTATAGGTTCTTGAGCAAAAACACTAGGAGAAAAAGAATAAAGAAAAAAAAAGGAGAAAGAGAGGGAAG
>JAGYLL010000019.1 GCA_018401135.1 Candidatus Moraniibacteriota bacterium
TGAGTAATGACAATAGGTGCTTCATAAATATCGGAACATCGACTATTGGGAAGGCATACAAATGAAACAATATCACCAATTTGAGGTTCTTTGCGAAAAACAATAGTAGGACTTCTTTCTTCTGGAAGTGTGGGAGACATAGACTCTCCCGATCCGTTAGAGAAATAATAGTCTTTTTCTACTATCACTTCCGGCTCGCTCAAATAAAAGTGGGTAAAAACCCCAGCAAGAAAGGTAACACCAAGAATAGAGAGTACAAACCCGATAAGAAAAAGTTTTTTAATAAGTTTCATCATAATTTCATTATAATTTCATTTCTCAAAAAACTCCACCTCTTTTGTGTCCGTATCAAAGAGAGCAAAAGAAACAATACCCGTAACCACTCCTGCTATTTCACCCGGATTGATAACGGGAACACCTTCTATAACTTCATATCTTTTTTTGTGTGTATGACCATAGAAGACGGCATCGTAGACACCTTTTGAAACAGCGTTTTCGGCAAGCTCTGGATAGTGAGAGAGAAAATAATTTTTTCCTTGATATTCCCAAGAAGCAAATTCTCTTGTGGCCATCGTGAGATTACTCCCTTTAGCAAGAGATGTTCTTACTATAGCCCCTCTATCCCCTTCATTATTACCAAATATAGCAAATACGGGTATCGAGGATTCAGAAAGAATTCGTGCAGTAAAAGAACTTACAATATCCCCCAAACACACAATATGATCTGCCTCTAAAACAGCTATTTTTTCCAAAGCCCAGCGGAGATGGTCGGTATGATCGTGAATATCAGAAAGAAGCGCTATCTTCATATATTTTTTCTCTACTGTTCAAAAAGCACTCTCATTTTCTTGTATATCTCTCTAACAGCTCGAACATCTCCCTTGCAATAGTCCAAAATCTCTTGTGTTCGACCTTGTCTATGAAACTTAGGAACTTGCGATCCATGCATAGATGCTTTAGGATTTTGTATTCCTAGTGCCAGAGAAAGTTTTTCAAGACTTGCATATTGTTTGCCCCATCCCCATTTTTGAGCAGTATCAAAAATTCTTTCATCTTCTTCTAGATTAAATATTCGAGAAGGTTTCACATTGTGGACGACGCAACGTTGGTAGAGAAAAGGGAAATCGGAATCCATAATTTTATGTCCAGAAATAATTCGAGATTGTAAAACAAGATCCCAAAAATCAAGTATCAATTGTCGTTCATCCCCATCTTCCCTATAAAGTACCTGTTCAGGCTCATCTCCAAAAGCATAGGCTATACAAAAAATTCTTCCCCATGCACCATCAAGACAGGTAAATTCAAAAGCATCGTTCACTTCGGACTCTGTTTTTCCCTGATCTCGAAAGATTTTTTCTAACATAGCTCTCTGTGTTTCTGGTGCTGGTATCATCTCCATATCAAAAAACAAAACGTCTCGAGAAATTTCTTTTTCCATATATATACGGTTTTATACTCTTAATGAGCTTCATTTTGATGAGCTCTTTTTGTATGATACCATAGAATATATTTATTTATCATACTTACTTTGCTTTATGAGAAAAATAGTCCTCGATATAGAGACCAAAAACACTTTTCGTGATACAGGAAGCAGTGATCCAAGAATGCTCGATATCTCCCTCCTCGTAGCGTATGATTCTCATACCGATACGTATTATGATTATCTCGAAGATGAATTTTCAGGTCTTTGGAAACTTCTCGAATCAGCAGATATGATTATCGGGTACAATAGTGATCATTTTGATATTCCTCTTCTCAACAAATACTATCCAGGAGACCTTCATCAAATAAAAAGTTTAGATATTCTCAAAGAAATTGAAAAGTCTCTCGGAAAAAGAATCCGCCTTGATGCTGTAGCCGATGGAACCTTGGGAAAGAAAAAAAGTGGAAACGGACTTGATGCTATACACTGGTGGAAAACAGGAGAAATAGAAAAAATCAAACGCTATTGCAAAGATGATGTAAAAATCACCAAAGAAGTTTACGAGTATGCTCTCAAACACAAACATCTCAAATATAGAGATCTCGAAGGCGTTCATACTATTGCTCTTGATACCAAAGATTGGGAAAAGAAAAGAGAAGCTTCTGTAAATTTTACCCTTCCTTTTTAAGAGAAAACCCCTCACTCCCCTTGCTTTGAGAAAGAATCGTTTGTATACTCTTTTTAGATTAGAGGAAAATATCCAAAAAATATTTTTGCCAGTGTAGCTCAGGTGGTAGAGCAACGCACTCGTAACGCGTAGGTCGCCGGTTCAAATCCGGCCACTGGCTCCATATGTATCGTTTCTATTTGTAAGATTTTCTCAAAAATAAAAACCACCATCGCCTTTGTTAAGGTTCTGGTGGCTTAGAAGATACATAAGAAAAATTAAAGTGTTTCCCCCCCATTCCTTTTCTTATAAAGAAGACACATGGTCTCCTCAAGAGCTTTATCCCAACAGTCGGGTGCATGCTGGTCCCACTCTTGACTGGGACAAGGACACACGACTAGTTTCCCCTTCTTTTTAAAGAAAGGGCATTTTTTTTCTTCCTTCTTCTCATTCATTATAAACAAACCCTTATCTTTTTATTCCCTCTGAATAAAAAGATAGTTGTAAAGAACCAAAAAATACTTCCTTGTATTTTTACCACACTACCTATTAAATATACACTATTTTATAGTTTTTGTCAATAAAATATTTTCTCCTAGTTGACGTCATCTTCTCTCAAAGGTACAATCAAAAGTGAAAAGGTCGATGGCAGGTATGCCACAACAACTTCAACGAAAGTCTTGCACTGAAAAAAAATGAAAGGAGGTGGAATGAATGGCTGAAAACAACAAAATACACGACGCTGAAACATCCGATGAAACAATGGGGTCTAAGGCAAAAGTATGGGCAGAAGAAAATCTTCGACTCATTGTTAGTGTTATTATCGTTTTGGCAATAGCAGGTGGAATCTATTCTTATTCAAAAAGAGGAGAAGAAAATCGTCTTGCGCTAGAAAATGATACCACTCAAGAGCAAATACTTCTTCAAGGAGAAGATGATGAATCTGAAGGAACTATCGATGATGCGCAAAAAGAAGATGACGCAACAAGTGATTCTCAAGAAGAAGTCAGCTCAACAGAAGTTGAAAAAACTCAAGAAGAATCGAAACCAACTGTAAAGCCAAATCAGGAAACAACCGAAGGGTTTATCGTCACAGCACAAAAAGGTGATGGACTTACTCATATGGCACGACGAGCCGTTGCTGATTATCTCGCACAAAATCCCGACAGTTCTCTTACGGTAGCGCATAAAATCTACATAGAAGATTATGTTCGAAAATCAGTTGGTCATCAAGGATCAGTTTCTCTTGGTACAGAAGTAACGTTTTCAAAGAATTTGATACAAGAAGCTCTAGGATCTGCTAAAGGTCTCTCAGAAGCACAGCTTGATAATCTTCAAAAATACGTTGCGCTTGTTCCCTCACTATCATAAAAATAGAAAAATTATTTGTTCTTTAGTAAACAAAACTCCCGTAGCAATCGGGAGTTTTGTTTTGTGTATTTTTTAGAAACATTATGGCTGAATAAATGGTACATCTTTCCATTCTTTATTTTGTCGACAAAGAAGTTTTTCTTTTTTCTCGGGATATTTCATTATACTTTCTACAACTATTTCCATACGCATTGATTGAGAGCCTTTCACGAGAACAACTTTTCCAGAATCGACAATGCGAGAAACGTATACGATTGCTTCAGAGGGCGTTTTCACCCACCAAAGATTCTCTGAAGAAAAACCGTTTTTTTGTAATTCATCAAAAAGATATTTCATCCTCATTCCAACAAGAACTATTTTGTTTATCTTTGCTTTTCTTATATCTTCGGCAAGATCTCTATGGCTTTTTTCTTCCTCCTCTCCCAATTCAAGCATATCTCCCAAAACAGCAATCGTATGTTCTTTGCGAAGATTTTTCAATGCACCAATCGCTTCTCGAGTTGAAGATGGAGAAGCGTTATAGGTATCATCGATAAGAATGCTTTCCCCGATACCTTCTAGAACTCGAAATCTTCCTGCTGGAGGCTTAAATTCTTCTAATCTTCGTATAGCCTCGATAAGATTAATACCCAAAACATCACAAACAACAAGCGAGGCGAGTACCGCCTTCAGATGATGTTCAGTAATAATGTGGTGGAGACGGAGAGGGATAACATTGTCTTTATATTCAATTTTCACTCTCATACCAGAAAACCCTCCCTCAAAAGTCAAAGAGTCATTAAAAGCCTGAAGGGAAGCGCGCTTATCAAATCCATAGGTTATAACTTTTCCCAAAGAGTTTTTTCGCATAGCCCATGTATACGAATTATCAGCATTCAAAATAGCAATTCCTTCTCGAGAAAGGCTTTCTACAAGCTTTCCTTTTTCTTGTGCTATAGCTTCGAGTGTCTTAAAAAATTCTATATGACTTGAAGAAATATCTGTTATGATACTTATATCGGGATGTACAATAGAAAGAAGGTATTCCATATCTCCTGGACGATCAACCCCCATTTCCAAAATAAGAACTTTTGGATATGAAGAAAAAAAGAACAATCGAAAAAATGATTGCAAAAATACTCTACACCAAGAAGAAAATGATTTTCCAGGAGAAGAAGCTATTCCCAAAATAGTCAAAGGAACACCAATTTCATTATTATAATTTTTTGCTGTCGCATAAAGAGAAAGATTCTCTGACAAAGCAAAGGTAATAGCGTCTTTTGTTGTCGTTTTCCCCACTGATCCTGTTATACCGATAACTTTCGGCCTATAGCGAAAAAGAGTTGCTTTAGCCAACCATTTAAGAGAAAAAATGATTACTCTTCTCATATATCTTCTTTTTTAGTACTCTCAACTATTTCTTCCGTAGGCTCTACTTTGTAGTAGGTTAAAAGAAATTTCATAATTTCTCCAAATGCAGGGGCTGCCGTTGATTCTGCCCAGATAACATCTTTGGGATTTCTTACTTTTACCACTACGACAAATTTGGGGTCATCGATAGGAGCAAGTCCTGCAAATGTTCCTATGGATTCATTTTCCGAATATCCACGAGAATCCCTGCTCGCAACTTGAGCTGTTCCTGTTTTTCCTCCTACTCTATATCCAGCCACATCAGCTTTTTTACCATGACCATTTTTTACCACATTATAAAGCATCTCTCTTGTTTTACTCGATGCATCATCAGAAAGAACACGCCGAAGTACTTCTGGAGAAAATGATTGGGTGTTTCCTTCAGAATCAATACGTGCATCTACTATACTTGGTTTCATAAGAACACCACCATTGGCTATAACATCATAACTCATAGCAAGTTGCAAGAGAGTCATTGAGATACCCTGTCCAAAAGAGGCTGTGTAAAAATGAATATTTCTTCCAAGATGATCGAGATTCTTTATATTTCCAGAAGCTTCACTAGGAAGTTCAATTCCTGTTTTTACTCCAAAACCAAATCGTTCAATGTATTCTTTAAATGTTTTATTTCCAACCTGTCTTTGAGCAAATATTGTTCCTGTATTGAGAGATTCTTCTAAAACTTGTGTCATTGTCTGTGTGCCATATGACTTTTCGTCAGAATTCATAATTTCATACCCAGCTTCACGTACTATCCCTGTATCAACATAGGTTGTCTCTGGTGTTATTTTTCCGGCATCTAATGCTATGGCCATAGTTATCGGCTTAAAAACACTTCCAGATTCATATAAATGTGTTAGAGCAGGGTTAAGGAAAAAGGACATATCTTCAACATCTGAATAGTTATTGGGATTAAAAGAGGGTTCACTTGACATAGCAAGAATTTTTCCCGTGCCCACCTCAAGAACAATAGCACTCGCACTATCAGCTCTATGTTTTTCAATTGTATTTTTCAAGACTCGCTCCACTTCATATTGCACTCCAGCATCCACAGTAAGAATAAGATCTTGCCCGTCTTGCGCAGGAAGCAATTCGCGATCAGTTATAGATATCCATCGTCCCCCAGCATCTCTTTCTTGACGAACAGATCCTGTGGTCCCATGAAGGAGTTCATTCCAAGATGCTTCTATGCCATATTGCCCAGAAATACTTTTCCCATCATTTCCTACAAAGCCAATTATCTGCGAAGCAAGTTCTTCTCCGGGATAATATCTAAGCATCTCGTCCATACTATAAACACCCGTAAGATTTTTTTCTTTAATTTTTTCTATTATTTCTCTTTCGACTTTCTTTGCAACAATTTCAAAAGGATCATTTTTATCTTTAAAAAGAGATCGGAGGGAATCTTTATCTCGCTTTAACTCATCAGAAAGAACTTGAATAGTTCCTTCAACATCTTCTATCTCTCTAGGAACAACATACAAAGTTGGATAGGCCTTGTTAAGAGCAAGAGGAAAAAGATCTCCCCCTCCATTGCGAAGATAGACCTCGCCTCTTTTTGGCGTAAGAGAAAACTGTGCTGTGTGTTGATTATGTGCAAGAGAAGTATAAAAAGCTCCTTGCGTAATCTGAAGAGAATAAAGACGAAAAATAATACAAGAAAAACTAATAAAAAAACAAAGAAAAAGAAAAGATATTCTCCAATCTTGGTGTATTTTTTTCTGTTTTCGCACAAGTTTTTTATGTGAGAAAAACATACAAATACCAATAATTAGTCACTAAATGCAAATCGTTCAATTCCATATACAAATTCTTCATTTTCAACATTTTCCAAAAAAAGATCTGCACTTACTCGACGGACTCGATACAGAGAAGTTAACTGAGCCTCTTCAACACGCATTTGTTTGTATGACTCAGAAGATTGTGCTATACGTTTTTCTATAGAACGCATTTCATACCCTTTCGTTGCAAGTGCATTCACAGACACTATATAAAAACCTATTGAAATAAACAAAGAAAAAATACCGATACTTAAACTAAATCGAGTAAAGAAAGATAATCGCTTTTGTGTTTCTTTTCCACGTTGTTTCATTTTTTTATAGCCCCCCGACTATTACTATTTATGTCATTATTAATTTTTCAACTCCTCGTAATTTCGCACTTCTTGATCTCGGATTTTCCTGAATTTCTTTTTCACTCGGACTTATCGGTTTTTTATAGAGTATTTTTATACGAGGAACATACCCACACCTACACAAAGGGAATTCATTCGGACAAATACATCCCCTCGCATTTGTCCGAAATATCCGCTTTACCTCCCTATCTTCTCCTGAATGAAAACTTACTACCACCAAACGACCACAAGATTCCAACTTTTCAATCGATGCATTCAAAAAAACTTCTAAATGTTTCATCTCTGCATTCACTTCCATTCGCAATGCTTGAAATGTTTTGGTTGCAGGATGGATCTTTTTTCTGTGTCCTTGCGCTGAATTCTCTATAATTTCAGCAAGTTCTTTCGTTGTTCGAATAACAGATTTTTTTCTTGCTTCTATTATGGCATTTACTATAGAAACGGCATTAAACTCTTGTGCATTATCCCTCAAAATTCGTATAAGATTTTCTTTATTCCAATGATTGACTATATGTGAAGCCGTTTGTATTGATTCTGTACTATTAAGTCGCATATCAAGCAAAGCCTCTAAAGAAAAACTCAAACCTTTTTTTTCATCGGCTAATTGATCAGAGGATATTCCAAGGTCAGCTACAATCGATTGAACTTTTCCTATATCAAGCGAATCAAGTATTTCCGTAATTTGAGAATAATTACCACACACAAGATGGAAATCTTTTCCTTCGCAAAGGCTCTGAAATTCTTTTTCTTGAGACAATGCCTTTCGAAAAGCCTCTACAGCATCAGGATCACGATCTATAGCAATAAGTACACCTCTTTTTCTCAAAATTTCTCGAGCATATCCTCCCCCACCAAGTGTAGCGTCTACAACGTTATCTTTTGGCTTTATCAAAATGGTATCCATCACTTCTTGTAAAAGGACCGGTATATGTTTGGTGTCTTTCTTCATATCTTCTTAGCATTTCTCCACTCAATATTCATTTCATCTCTTTTCAAATATTTCCTAATATAAACCTAAATCTCCTAACTTTTTAGCAATCTCGTCTGTATTTTTTTCAGCATTTTCTTTGTATTGTTTCCATACCATATCATTCCACAATTCTATACGATCATAGAGTCCAGCTATTACAATATTTTTCTCCATTTGCGCATAAACTCTAAGATATTCAGGAATTAATATTCTTCCTTGACTGTCCAATTCTATATCAACCGCCCCAGCCAAGAGTACTCGTACAAAACTTCTTGTCTCAGGATCACCCATAGGAAAATTCCCTAGTTTTTCAGCAATTCCCTTCCAAATATGCATAGGATAGGCAAAAAGACATTTATCTAATCCTCTCGTGACAACAATTTTTTCTCCCCCCAATTCACTACGAAACTTTGACGGAAGAGCGAGTCTTTTTTTGGTATCAATGCTATGGCTGTATTCACCGATAAACATACTCACTTTTTTAAATTCCCCACTTTTCACCACATAACCCCATTTTACTCCACATACATATACTTTGCAATACCTAGTTATCCACCGAACAATCTAAGTAAAAAATATCGCTAAAAAACAAAAAACCAGCATATTTTTGCTGGAAACGAATTTCACAAAGAAATGTTTTTTCTTAAAAAATTTACCCTTTTATTTCTTCTTTCACATAGACGGTTCTGGTTGGATAGGCCATAGAAATTCCTTTTTCTTGAAAAATCTCTTTTATTTTATAATTTATTTCTTGTTGAATATTCATATAGGCGGTATAGTCCTTCTTAGTTACAAAATATACCACCTCAAAGCAAAAGCTACTTTCATCAAAACTCTTAAAATGAGCTCGATCAAAATCAGCATCTTCTAAAGAAGAAAAAATATCAGAAAGTATTTGAGGAATTTCCTTCATCTTTTCTGTATTTGTTTCATACGTTATTCCAAAAGTAAAAACGACTCGACGTTTCTTCATCTTTTTGAAATTTTTAATAGTAATATTGATTAATTCTTTATTAGAAATAATAATCTCTTCTCCTTGTAGCGCTTTGAGTCGAGTAGATTTTATCCCTATGTATTGAACAACACCCGTTGAAGCTCCTGCTACAATAAAATCGCCCACTTCGAAAGGTTTATCAGAATATATCGTAATAGAACTAAACAAATCTTCTATAATATTTTTCAAAGCAAAAGCAATAGCAATACCACCGATACCAAGACCCGCCAAAAGAGATGTCACATTAACTCCCAAATTAGAAAGTGCTAACAAGCCACCTAATCCCCAAAGAAGACTTTTACTTAACGTTCCTATAAGATGGAAAATACTTTTTTTTCCCTTATTCATTTCTGAGGAAAAGCGTTTTTTTATAATGAAATCAATAAGAATTTGTAGAGCTAAAATTATCTGATATACAAGCCAAAGAACAAATACTATATGGAGCATTTGTTTAATAAAGTCACTCAAAATAAGGGATTGTAAAGAAGAATAGAAAGCAAGAAATATATAAAACGGTGGAGTTAGTGTTGCTACAATAGCAACTAATGTATCATCAACATCTGTAAGAGATTTTTTTGCAAATGTCCGTAATCGCGAAAGAATATATTTTTGAACCAATCCAAAAAGAACAAGAAAAAAAAGAAAGAAGAAAAGAGCGAAAAAGTAAGCAGAAAGAGAATTCCCAAAATAGAAATTTTCCCAAGGAATAAAACGTAGATAGGTATCCAAAAAATTCATAGGTATCTGTTAAAAAATTATTTTTTTTGTAAAAGAAACTTCTCCACATCCCTCAAAACATTCTCAGCATGTTTCTCTGTCTTTGTAACTTCATATATTTTTGCAATATTTCCTTCAGGATTAATAAGAAAAGAAACTCGTTTCATTCCTTTATATTTTTTTCCAAGAAATGTTTTTTCTCCCCATGCACCGAAAAGAGTAGCAAGATTTTTTTCTTCATCTACCAAGAGAGGAAAAGGAAGTGAGTACTTTTCTGTAAACTTTTGATGAGAATGAGCATTTTGTGTGCTCACACCAAGAACAAAAATATCTTGATTTTGTAATTGAGACCATATATTCCTAAAAGAACACGCTTCTTTGGTACAGCCGGGCGTATCATCTTTTGGATAAAAATACAAAAGCAACCAGTGTCCCAAAAAAGTATCTTGAGAATATTCCTTTCCTTTCTCATCAAAAGAAATAAATTGTGGTATTTTTTCTCCTACAGAAATATTCATATATTTTATGTATTTTTTACAATCAACATCTTTACTTCTACACACGCCTAAAGAAAAAATTTCTCTTCTCTTTTCAAACTTCATCGGAAATCTCTATGCGTTTAGGGATAGTGTCTAGAAGTGTGTAGGCTTGATTCATATCATCTATAATATGAAAAGCTTCAAAAATTTCAGGAGAAACGGAGTGATAGGTATCTGCCATAGTTGTTTTCATCCATAAAAGGAGACCTTCCCAATATTCTCTTCCTACAAGAATGATGAGGGGGTTATTGGCAATTTTTTTGGTCGCAACAAGGGTTACTAATTCAAAAAATTCATCCATCGTCCCCACTCCACCAGGAAAAAAAACGTATCCTTGTGCAATATGAGCTAATGTCATTTTTCTTGCAAAAAAATAATAAAAATTCATTCTATGCGTTACATAGATATTTGGAGATTCGGCTATTCCAGGAAGTTCAATTCCTAATCCTATAGAATATCCTCCAGCATCATATGCACCCTTATTTCCCGCCTCCATAATACCAGGACCCCCTCCTGTGCATACTCCAATAGGATTATCATCTTTTGCTAAAAGAGCTCCTAGATCATAAGCCTGTTTATACCAAGCATCTTCAGGACGAGCACGTGCTGATCCATAAAGTGTTACTACTCGAATTTCATCAAACATTTCAACAAAATGAAGTCCTCGATAAATTTCATCGGTAATCCTTGCCATTCTCGCCCGCGAACCCGGTTGGTATACATCACTTTTAGCTATGTGCTTGGCTAATTCTTCAACATTAATACCCATATTTTTATTTTTTATGTATTCTAGAATATCGAATAAGACCCGAACAAGGAACAACTTCTATACCCCTTTTTTCCAATTCATCTAAAAAAAGATTCATTCCGATAGAATCAGAAGACATATGTCCAGCAACTACGACATTAATATGCGCTTTTTCTGCCTCTTTTCTGTGACGCTCACTTTGGTGCATAGCAATAATCGTTCCAATTCCCGCAGAAGCAATGTGTCTATACATATCTGAGCTTCCTTCAGTTCCCCCGGTTATCTCTGTAAGAGCTATTTTACCAACACGACTCTCTTTTGACCCTGCAAAAAGACAGGGAGGAACGCCTTGTTTTGTAGCCTCTTTGTATTCAGGTATTTCCATAAAAATATCAAGCACTTCTCCTACATACTTTGGTTTTTCTTTTTCAAGAAGTTTTTTCAAAAATGTTGCTACCATATTATCAGAAGGTGTGTGAATATTAAAAAAACTTACATCCAAAAGCCTAGCAATATCTACAGCCTGATAATGATTTATAGGATTAACACCGCGACTCACCTCACTTATACGTTTTCTCATTAAGCCCTCTGCAATATTTACAGGGATACCGTACTGTTCAAAAACATCTACTTGTAAGTCCATAACACCATCAAGTCCAGCTAGAGCCTTGCCGACAGGGTGATGTCCAATAACAAGGTCAATAGGATTTTTTGGATCACGTTGAGAAAGTTTTTCAGCCACCAAGAGCTCTGATCCGCCAATATCGATACCAGCCATAACTTTCTTGACATCTTTTTTGAGATCAGCTATGTGATGGATAGCACAATCAGTGTAGGGATTCGTACATCGATCGATATCAAACAAAGCTTTGTTCTTTTTTGACAATGCATTATATTGTTTTTTTATATGATTTAAATATTCTTGTATCTTTTTTGGAGAACGAAAATCATTTTGAATTCCCAAATCTATAGCTAAGGAAAAAAGTTCACGGATATTCATATGGATATTATTTAATGTATAAAAACATACTAACTCATTCTATTTCTTGTTTTGACATATGCCGTGAAATACCAAAAAGAAAAAGAAAAAGAAGAAAGCCAACAAGACAAGTGGGGTATTGAAAGGAAAAGAAGCATATACCATCAAAACATTTTTGCGTGAAAAGCTCTTGAATAAGATAATAGAGCGCAAAAAGCATTCCTATAAAGGTTATCCAGAAAATTTTTTGCATCAAAGATATCTGATAATTCTTTTCTTCAGATCTGTATATCATCCAAAAGAGAATACTCACCCAAAAAAAGCCAAAAAAGCCAAAAAAACAAATGGGTATCTCA
The DNA here is from genome assembly GCA_018401135.1 of Candidatus Moraniibacteriota bacterium. GTDB lineage: Bacteria > Patescibacteriota > Minisyncoccia > Moranbacterales > M50B92. The sequence continues at coordinate 12,288 of JAGYLL010000019.1, forward strand.
AGAAAAGTGAGACATACCTCGCCAAAAACACAACCCCTATTCAAAAAATAAGGATAAAAAAGAACAGAAGAATATAAAGTTCCTAGAGAAGAAAATATCAATGAAAAAAACGCTATTTTTTTCATAAAAAGTACTCACTAAAGATTCTTTTTTTGAGAAAAACGACAAGTATTATAGCCGAAATCTCTCAAAAGACGAATAAGTTTTTTTATAGTTTTGGGATTCTCTCGCACTATGAGTATATCTTTTTCTGCCAAAGAAATCAATGTTGATGGCTCACCCTTCAAAGTTCCTCCATCTACATAAAAATCAATATCTTTTCCAAAAGCAACTTTCGCCTCATTTATAGTAGAAGCAACCTTCTGACCCTCTTTATTCGCACTTGGAGCAATAACAGGACCACAACGAAACAAAAAATCTCTCAAACGAGTGTTGTCAGGAACACGAAAAGCAATGGTCTTTGTCTTTCTATGAATATGCTCCCATCGAGAATCTTCCACAGGAAGCGCTATGCTTATTGGGCCAGGCCATAGAAAAGAAAAAAGTTTACTGTACGTTTCATAGATTTCTTGAGAAACAAATGATCGCAATTCTTCTTTTTTCGAAAGGAGAACAATGCACGGCTTAGTGCTATTTCTTTCTCGAATATGATAGAGTCGTTCAACGCTCTTGGGATGAAGAATCGAAGTCACAACACCATAAAGAGTATCTGTAGGAATAACAATTATTCCTCCGCTCGAAATAGTTTCAACTGCCACTGTCCATCTGTCGCTTTCCATCGTTTTCATACTTTTTCATTATCATCCAAGAAACGATCTGTTAATTTGGTAAGTTTCTTTTCTATAAACCAAAGAATAGTAAAAACAAAAAGAGTAAGAAGTCCAGCTGATAAAGCTAGTGTATACAATTGATATCCACACGCCACACCAATTCCAGCACTCACCCACAAGCCCGCAGCCGTTGTAATATTATGCACTTTTTCTCCCTTCCAAACAAAAAGACCTGCACCAATAAATCCTATTCCCGTAACAATTCCGGCCGCCACACGTAAAGGGTCAAAATCATAAATCCCAAGAGAAAAATTTTGTTGTATAACTTCTTGAGAAATAACAATAAATAACGCCGATCCCATACTCACAAGAGCATAGGTTCGCATACCAGCACCTTTATCTGCAATTGCTCGTTCTAAGCCAAGTATAGAACCAAGAAACAGTGCTATTGTTATAGAAAGAATCATATAGTTATATAAACGCTAAAATATACCTGTACAAACAATAACATACTATGGTATCCTAGAAAAGGAGAAGCCTTCAGAAAGAATGACTGAAAAATATGACACCCACCTGGAATACCCGGGAAAAATTATTTTTTCCGATGCTTTCTTTTACGGGAGTCAAATGTTATTCTGCATTGAGGGCTTTTTCATTGATTAAAAAAGATATATGAAGAAAAAGAAAGATCATCTTCCTTTTGCGCTTATCATTCTTGATGGTTGGGGTGTTGGTGAAGAATTGCATCACAATGCTATTCTCAACACGCCTACACCACAGTTTGATCTCTTACAAAAAAATTATGCTTACACAACCCTTGATGCCAGTGCTCACGCAGTGGGCCTTCCTGAAGGTCAAATGGGAAATAGTGAAATAGGTCATATGACCATAGGAACAGGAACCATACTCGATACCGATCTTGTTCGTATAAATAAAGCTATTCAAAATAATGAATTTCTTTCCAATCCAGCTTTCAAAAAACTTTTTAAACATATAAAAAAATATGACTCCACTCTTCATATTCAAGGACTTATTTCTCCTGGAGGCATTCACAGTCATATGGAACACCTCTATGCATTTCTCAATGCCGTAAAGACTTCAGGAATATCACGAGTTGCTCTCCATACCTTTACCGATGGAAGAGATGCTCCTCCAAAGAGTGCCTCTTCGTATCTCGAGCGCCTTGAAGATATGCTTGATGATATAGGCATAGGACGAATCGTTACGGCCTCTGGAAGATATTATGCTATGGATAGAGATAATAATTGGGATAGGGTAGAAAAAGTCGAAGAAGCTATTTTTGAAGGGATTTCTCCCCAAAAATATCATCAAATGAAACCATCCCAAGTTCTCAAAAAACTTTATGAACAAGGAATAACCGATGAATATCTCGAACCAGTGGTTTTTCTTGATTCAAAAAAAGAAAGCTATCCTATACGAGAAAATGATGGCATCTTCTTTTTTAATTTTAGACCTGATCGTGCAAAGCAACTTTCTCAAAAAATAATACAAAGAGCTGAGGCAAAAAATATTTGTTTCGTCACCCTTACAGAATATGACTCTTTTCCCGAAGTAGCTGTAGCCTTTCCTCCAGAAAAACCCAAAACAACCCTCGCAGAAATTCTTTCTCGAGAAGGACTCACTCAAGTACATATAGCAGAAACTGAAAAATATGCCCACGCAACCTATTTTCTCAATGGAGGAAAAAAGCTTCCTCACAAGAATGAAAAACATATCCTCATAGAGAGTCGCAAAGATATTGCCACGCACGATCAAGCGCCTGAAATGAAAGCAAAAGAAATCGCTGATCAAGCAATTTCTTGCATAGAAGAAGGTGTAGATTTTGTTTTTATCAATTTTGCTAATGCTGATATGGTTGGACATACAGGCAATGTAAAGGCTCTCGAAAAAGCAATCCAAACGGTTGATACACAATTAGGAAGAGTTGCTGATGCGATACTAAAAAAAAATGGTGCTCTTTTTATAAGCTCCGATCATGGAAATGCTGAAATAAATATTGATACCAAAACAGGAGAAATTCATACAGCACATACCCTCAATCCTGTTCCCGCAATACTTACCCTCAAAGGAAAAAAACTTCGTACAGGAACACTTGCCGATATAACACCGACCATTCTTTCTCTTCTTGATATTCCTATTCCACAATCAATGACAGGAAGAAGTCTCTTGAAAAAATAAATTTTTACCATTCTTTTCTTCAAGAAAGCAATTCGGTCTAGATCCCTCCTGCCACTGCGGGACGGGGAATAAGAGAGAGGTGAATGGTTCCCCACCTTCGTGGGGAAAAAAGAAAGAAAACCTCTTTCCACTCTCCCTTTGCTAAAAGGGAGTACCCGAGTCATCGAGGGTGAGGGATTTGTATTTCTTTTTTTTCTTTCATCTTTTCTCTTTCCCTCCCCCACCCTTCTTTTCTTTCCCCCACGTAGGTGGGGGTCCAGTATTTTCTTGTATTTTTCTTTCCGTCTTTTTGACCGAGTGAGTGAAACGAATAAGTGGAGAAAACTCTCTTCTCTAATCCTAAAGACTGGTTCCCTCCCGCCGTGGCGGGATGGGGAAAAAT